>JBDTPK010000404.1:0-3583 GCA_039932735.1 Nitrospirota bacterium | reverse complement strand
CCGTGCCCGCAAGGCGTGTCGCCGCATCAGCCGCTCGATCCGATGCAGGCCACAGGCCTCCCCCTCGGCCAGCAAGTCGTGCCAGACTGGTCGTGCGACGTAGGTCCGGGCGCTCTGCAGGAAACTCGTCTGGAGCTTGGCTCCCAACACCTCGTCGCGCCGCGCGCGCGGGCTGCGTGGCCGCGTCAGCCACTCATAGAAGCCACCCCGCGAGACACCGAGCGCCTCGCCTACCCACGCCGTTGGCCAGAGCCCCCGGTGCGTCACGATCAAGCCGCACTTCACAGCGACTCCTTCGCAAAGTAGGCCGCGGCTTTTTTTAAGATGTCGCGCTCCGCCTTCAACTCGATGACTTCACGGCGAAGCCGGGCGAGTTCCGCCTGCTCGGGCTTCATCTGCCCCGGGCCCGGAAAGGCCTGCGACGCATCAGCGGCAGACTCCTGCACCCATCGGCGCAACACCGTCCCCTGTACGCCCAAATCCCGCGCGGCTTGCCCCACGGTCACCCCGCGCTCCTGGATCAACTTCACCGCCTCCACTTTGAACTCGCGCGTAAACTGACGTCGCTCCATGATCCACCTCCGGTTTCATTCATACCCCTCACTCGGTGTCTTTGAAACCGGAAGCAGCCCACCCAGCATATCATTGGCGGAGGCTCGGGAGCCGCACTTGCCGAGCGGTCGCGTAAGCGACGACGAGGATTTTCAGAAGTTCCGTCCGAGTGTAGCTCTGAACGGAACAAGGTAAGCAGGCGAACAGATGGGATGCTTAGTGCCGTCGAATCGAAGCGCGTGAGCAGAGGTAGTACCCATCATCCTACGTCCCTACTCCCTCACTGGAACGGCTTGTGAAGTCGGCGAAGGTTCAGGAGTGGGAACTGTCGCAGTCGTAGGAAGCGTGCCACCGTTCTTGAACGGCAAATCAAGCAGCGCATAGGGATTTACGCGGGCATCGTTGAGTTTGACGCCCCAATGGAGATGCGGGCCGGTGGCGCGGCCGGTCGCTCCTACCTTGCCGATGATTTGCCCAGCTGTGACCAGACCTCCGTCTTTGACCAAGATCTCCGACAGGTGGAAGTACATGGAGTAGAAACCCATCCCGTGATCGACAAAGACACCTTTGCCGGAAAAAATATGATCGACCGTAATGCGGACGATCCCGTCGTTCGTCGCTGCGACGTCGGTTCCAAGCGGCGCGCCGATATCCTCTCCATTGTGTGGATTACGCGGCTTGCCGTTCATGATCCGCACGCTACCGAAGATGCCGGTGCGTTTGCCAGTCACCGGCTCCACAAAGGTACTGTGCCATAATTTCAGGCGTGAGTTCTCTGCGAGTGCCTGCTTGACTTGTTGCTGCTCGGCTTTCCAACGTGTCACGTTCTTCTTATTCAGATCGACCTTTTCTTTCGGCAGCGTCAGATGCTCAATGGCAAATTTCTCTTTGGCCACCAGGACATTAAAGCTCAGCTGCTTCGCATGTTCGCCCTGAGTCACTTCGACGGCAAGTTCATACGCCCCCGGTTCGTCCTGCATGTCGATCCCGAGCAGGCCGATATAGCCGTCCGGCTCCCCAGGCCTGAACTCCCTGAAAAATGGAATCGTTCGCTTCAGAAATGTTCCCTTCACCTCCGTCGCCTGTTCTTCGCCCTGCACCTTGACCACCAGCACCTGCCCTTGCTTGCCGCTGTACTGTCCATCGTGGCCCTTGGGCGCTGGGGCCGTATGGGAAAACAACTCGACGGGGAAAATGCTGGACAACAACACAACGGCCGTGATCAGCGTTCGGTCTAGCCGTGAGATCCGCATAGGCGTCTGTATCCGCGCCGTCGTCATCATCGATAAAACCGGAGTCCTGACACCTGTGAAAGCAACTCATCTACGCGCCGATTCACGGCACTGAAGGGGTCCATGCAGAGAATGGTTTCTTCCCAGTAACCATTGAGCTTTAGATAGGTCCAGTCAACTGTATAGGAGCGATTCTTCGCGCGGGCAAACCGGATGAAATCGCCGCGCACCTTCGCCCTCGTGGTTTGTGGCGGAGTCGACATGGCCCGTTGCACCGCTTCCTCCTCCACCACCCGTTCGATCAGTCCCCGCGACTCCATCAGATAGTACAACCCTCTTGTCCGTTTGACGTCATGAAATTGGAGGTCCAGCAAGAACACTCGTGGATCGTCCCAACCGCACCCCTTCCTGTCAATATAGGACTGGATCAGATGGCGCTTGGTCACCCAATCGATTTCGCGCACGAGCTGCATCGGGTCCTCTTCGAGCTTATCCAGCACCATGGCCCATTGCTGCCACACATCGTCGAGGGTCGGATCATGCTCCTGTTGAGCCAAATAGTTCTGCGCTCGATCCAGATAGACCCGCTGAACTTCGACCGCCGTCAACTGCCGACCGTCATCCAACTTGATCTTGCGCTTCAAGGTGGGATCGCGCGACACTTCACGAATCGCTTTGACCGGGTCCTCGAACTCCATCCCTTGGACTGTGTACCCTTCCTCAATCATGGACAAAACCAACGTCGCCGTACCGACCTTCAAATAGGTCACGAACTCCGACATATTGGAGTCCCCGACGATGATATGAAGCCGCCGGTATCGTTCCGCATCAGAGTGCGGCTCGTCTCTTGTATTGATGATGCTGCGCGAGGAGGTCGTCGAAGAGGACGTCTTCTCGTGAATGTGTTGTGCCCGTTGCGAGATAAAATATTGAGGCTTGCCCGAGACTTTCAGCACCTTTCCTGCCCCGCTATAGATCTGCCGCGTCACAAAGAAGGGAATGAGTTGCTCGGTGACCTTCCAGAAATCGACATCGCGGCGCATGAGGAAGTTCTCATGGCATCCATAGGTATTCCCGAGCGAATCCGTATTGTTTTTGAAAATGTAGATCTCCCCGGACAAACCTTCTTCCCGCAATCGTTCTTCAGCCGCCGGCAGACAGGCTTCAAGCAGTCGCTCGCCGGCTTTATCATGGATGACGAGATCGAGAATGTTGTCGCATTCGGGGGTGGAATACTCAGGATGGCAGCCTGTGTCTTGATAAAACCGAGCGCCGTTCACCAGGAACGCGTTGGAGGGCCAGCTGTTCGGAATGAGGCCTTCGAAAATATACCCCAGCACCTTCTCCATCGGCAGATAGACGCGTCCGTTTGGAGAAAAAATGAGACCGTACTCATTCTCCAAACCGAAGATTCGTCGTCTCAAAGGGCCTGGTTGCACCATGCTGTAGAAACAGAATACCAGCCGGCTCCGCCTTCTTCAACAGAAGGACAGTATTCTATAGATAGCACATCATTTGCCCGGTTGTTGTCGCACATAATCTGTCCGATTGAGGGTGCGCCCTCAAGGAGGGCCACCATGACCCGAGCGAAGATCCTACAGGAGGTGAGACCGATGCGGGTTGAGGCGCTGTACGCACGGCGACCACGGCGGGACGTGACGAGGGCAGCGGCCGCCGAGCTGCTGGGGGGGACGGAGCGGACGGTTCGCCGCGGGCGTGAGCGCGATGACACCGAGGGGGGCCGAGTGCCCCCGGGTGTCAATAGTGGACGCCATGAATGACAGTCTCACGCCGGCGAC
>JBDTPK010000403.1:0-3587 GCA_039932735.1 Nitrospirota bacterium | reverse complement strand
GGTGTTGTCATGCGAACAAGATCCTACAGACCTATGAATGCCGAAGCACGGGAGACGTTGAGCCTGGGCCTAGCCCGTGGCCATTCGTTGAAGACCATGGCGTCGGTGTTGAAGCGGGCTCCCAGCACCGTGCGCCGCGAATTGGCCCGCCACGTGACGAGAGGCCAGCTCTATCGGGCCTGCCCGGCGCACACCTTGGCGACCCGGTCGCGCCCGTCAGCCGCGGCGCCCTCGTAAACTCTTGGACCCCTGGCGGTGGCAGTACGTCAAGCCCCACCTGGGCCAGGGCTGCTCGCCCGAACAGATTGCCGGACGGCTCCACCGTGCGTAGCCTGACGACATGCGGCAGCACCTTTCGACCGAAACCATCTATGTGGGCCTGTATGGGTTGCCACGCGGAGCCCTGCGTCGCGAAAGGTGGCGGCGTTGCGTCAGGCGCGCAAGGCACGCCGGCCTCGGGCGCGCGGGACCGATCGACGCGGCCAGATCCCCCATAGGACGCCCATGGCCGAGCGCCCGGCCGAGGTGGCTACCCGCACGGTGCCCGGCCACTGGGAAGGCGACCTCATCAAGGGGGCGCGCAATGGGTCGGCCGTCGGCACCCTGGTGGAGCGGACCACGCGCTTGCTCACCCTGGCCAGGATGGACGGGACAGATGCGCGGAGTGCCCGCGAGGGCTTCACCAAGACACTCCGGCACGTGCCCGCCCCGCTGCGCAAAACCCTGCCCGATGATCGGGGGAACGAGAGGCCGAGCATGAGCGCGTGGCCCAGCGGCTCGCGCGCCAGATCTTCTTTGCCGATCCGGACAGCCCGTGGCCACGCGGCACCAACGAGCATACGAATGGCGTGCTGCGCCAGTATCTGCCCAAGGGCACAGACCTGTCGGGCGACACGCAGCGCGAGCTGAACGCCCTTGCCCATCGCCTGAACACGCGACCGAGAACATGTCTGAACTTCGCCACGCCCCGGGAAGTCTCTGCGCATCTGCGCCATGATGCACCCGTTGCACTTGGAACTTGAAACCGCCCTTTGTGCTGAGACCTGGTGTGGCCAAAGGCACGCGATAGAGCTCAATGGTATTGGCCGAGGCCTGTGTGGCCCGATACACGACGGCGGAGTTATCCGGGGTGATACCAATATCGAAAAACACGTTCCCACATGGCACCAGGGGTCCGTTGAGTTTTGCGCTCACGCCAGGGGTGGCAAAGGATACCCGATAGAGTTCAGAGACGCCGTCAGTCGCCTGGTCGACAAGGTACACTACAGACGAGCTGTCCGGCGTAACGACAGCACTCCACACATCCCCTCCAACCGGCAGGGGGGCTATTTAATTTGGTGCTCACGCCGGGTTTGGGAACTCGACCAGGTACAATTCAAAGACGTCATTGGTTGTCCTGGTCGGCTCGATACAGGACAGCCCCTTTGTCGGGGGTGATTTGAAAATCGAGGACATTCTTCCTCGGCGACAAGGGCGGATTGAGCTCGATGGAGGACCCGGCCAGATAGAGTTCGGACACGCCATCGATATCCTGATCGGCCGGATAGACGATGCGTTCTGTGGTGGAGGCTGATGAGGAACTGCCGTTGCTACTGCCGCTATCACTACCGCCGCATGCGGCAACTGCAACAGAAAGGGAGAAGAAGCTGAGAAGTAGAAGACCTTTCATCATTTACTCCATTCTGATCTTGAGAATCGCATGAATCGGATCCAGGGGGGTAATGGAAGGTTGCTGAGGGCACTGTAGTGCCCCCCCTGAAATCAAGCCACCCGAGGTGACAATAGAGGGACAGGTGGAACTTAGCCCAATTTGTGGGGGCAACTTTCAACAGGGGACACGATGCCTCCCGAGGAGACACGATATTGGGGCTACGACGACGGTTCATTGGCGAGTGTAAATGTCAGGTGGTGCAGTTGCTGAACGCGGGGCAACGCTCCGAAGCCGAGATTGCCCGTGAATGCTTCTACGGTTGACTCAGCAGGATGATGTTGCCATTCTTCGAGTGTGGGTAGGCCTAAGTATCCCAGGGACATCCGAGAGTTCGCCAGAAGTTTGCGACTCAGGAAGCGTGCACGGAATATCTCGTTCGATGCCGATGGCTAGAGGGCTTTGTGTGCCCCCAATGCTCCGGTACGTCGGGCACCCGCTTACGCACACGGTCGTTGTATTTGTGTCGAGCATGTCGGCACCAAACCTCTCCCACGTCTGACACCATAATGCACCGCTCCCCTATCCCTATCTGAGACTGGTTCTGGGACGCCTATCGGGTTGCGACACACACATCAGGAATCAGCGCCACCCAACTCCAGCGGCAACTGGGCATCTGCAGTGGTACAACCCGCCTGGCCCATGCTGCATCCATTGCCCAACGACATGGTCAACGAGATCCGAGGGCCAGCAAAAGGCAAACGGGGCCGAAGTGTGACGGCTGCCACACACAAGAGTGTGGTCATTGGAGCCGTGGAAGTGATGGCGTACGAGAACAAGCAAGGCACGCGTGCGACTTCCTCGCACGCAATGTCGAGACGGGCTCAATGGTAAGAACAGACGGCTGGCCTGGTTATTCCGACGAAGCCCTGGTGGGTGACCCACATCGAGTGCGAGGGGTCCGTACCTCCGAGCGAGCCCATCGGGTCACTCTTCATGTTCACCGCGTGTTCTGCAATCTTAACGCCTGGTTCGACGGTACGCATCATGGGGTTGAACCCCGGTATCTCCAGCGCTTAGTGGACGAGTTTGTCTTTTGCTTCAACCGGCGCAAGACGCCGATGGCCGTCTTCCAGACCCCGCTGGGGTTCTCTACCCAGAAAGCGCCACTACTCCTCCGGTATTTGGTTGTGCTGAGTCAACCGTAGGAACATTTGCTCGTGAATTCGGCATCCGCACAATCGTCTCTAACATTGCAGAAGTAGGCTGAGAGAGGCGCCTCGTAGCTGTAGGTCACCGCGGCCCCCCCCGGCTCGACGATCTACTGAATCTGTGCTCCCGTTCGCACAATCGTCACGCTACTGTCGTTGCGATTGGTGATGCCTGCGAACGCCTTTGCTGGTGGAAAATTCCGGCCGATTTCATTATGTCCGGAATCACCTGGGAAAACCAGAGACAAGGGCTTTCAGCCGATCGAGGTTGATGGATTCGATGCGGCGGCCATCTCGTCCCACCACCGTCGTCGCCATGGTCAGCGCGTTGAGAATGGCTTCTTCTGTGGCTTCGACCGTTGCCGTGATCAATGGGTTGAGATGCGTATCGGCGAGATGCGTCTGCTGAAATGTCGGTTCTTTCGGATAATGCGGAATGATGTTGGCGGTGGAGAAGGCGAGCATAAAATCTCCGCTGCCGTGACGGGCGGTGGAGCCTGTGCGCGCCAGTCCAAGCGCGGCACGTTTCGCCAACCGCGTGAGCTGCCGACTGTCAAGCGGCGCGTCGGTCGCGATGAGGACAATGACCGAGCCTTCGCTTTGTCCTGGTGAAAGGGCCTGTGCAACGGGAGGGACCGCCTCATAGAGCCGGCCGACCGGTATGCCTCCCACGACGAGTTCAGGCCGTCGCCCATGGTTGGCATTGACGAGCACGCCGATCGTATAGC
>JBDTPK010000402.1:0-3588 GCA_039932735.1 Nitrospirota bacterium | reverse complement strand
ATCAGGTTTTAATTGCCCAATCGAATAACTGTAGTCGAACTTCATATGGCCGGGCCTGAACTCAATGAATTTGTGCCATCCCGCCGCGAACGTCCTCATGTTTTCATGTGCGATGTGGCGGTCGGTTTTTCCCAATAAATCGATGCTGGACCGTCCGGAGAAATAGGGAATGGTGCCCGCCCGTGTCACCACAATCGTTGCGGCGGGAGTGGTCATCTTGCGAAGCAGAAGCGCTTGTTCCACTTCCTCGTGATTTTCCTCACCGTTCCCGGAGTGCAGCGGTGGCTTGATGAGCAGCACTTCTGCCAGCGCCTCGAGCCCGTAAATACTGTTGACGCTGATGAGGGATACAGCTATCAACAACGGGAAGATGAAGCCCTTCCAGTTCGTTGTCGCAAGAGTTGCCTGCCGAGGCTCGGCGTTCATCGCACCGGTTATGAGCCGGCTGACGTGGAAAAGTGCATACGAGAGCAGGATAAAGAATCCAGGCATGGCAATACTGATGTACCGATTGCTGCCGCCCCAGTTCTCCCACGCATCTCCTCCCACATACACGCTATACATCATTTGAATCATCAGCACCCACAGCAGTAGTCCTATCCGCCGATCACGTCGAACGGCGAGCATGAATGGGAGAACAAAGAGCAATATATTCAACTTCCACACAAACTGAACCAACACATATATCCCCTGACTAATTCTCAACGTGAATGGATACCCTGTCAGCTTCAAGTAATAGGTATTGGGAAGGATATCGCCAAAATACCACAGCCTGAATGCCGTCTGAGCCGCAAAAAAGATGATCAGCATCACAGAGCCCCAAATCAAGTGTCGACGTCGATGGATCGGATCGGTAATTGCCAGGAAAAGCATCAAGCCACCAAGGGGAACCACCATATCCGGTCGCACCCACGTACTGGCACCGAGCAAGAGGTAGGGCCAGAAACGACAGGTCCCCTCTCTCATGCATGTTATGGCTCGCCACAAGCACAGGCTCATGATCAACACTAATACGCTGACTTCCATCCCCTGCAGACTCCAATGATTGATCGGCAAATACGAGGCGGTGAGGATCACGGCTCCTAGCGAGACCGACTCAGAACCATCCGACACCGACAACGCAATCTTGCGGACCACATACAAATTGGCTGCGAGGCATGCTGCCGCAGTCAGTTGCACGACGAGACTGATCTTAGATGGCGTGAGAGGCAGTAGGTGAAGAATCGACATATATAGCACCCAGAGCGGATTCGTATACCCCTCTATGCGTTCGCCTCCGGGATTCCACACGAGCCCATATCCATCCGCGAGATTCTTCGCGTATCGCATGGAGATCATCGCGTCGTCAAACAAAGAGAAATATCTCTCGCCGTCTATCACAAAGCTGGTTCGATAGATAAACAGTCCGGCGTAGATCAGAAAAGCCGCGACGACCAGTGTGAACAGCATGTGATCTCTTCTAAAGAATCGAGGGCCTGCCGGATCGGGCATCAATAGAATTTCCCGGTAGAGTCTTGTTAAAACAGGAATTGATCCGGTTGGTTGCCGTTTTGTCCCTGTTTGGCCTTGGAGTTGCATCCCGGAAACGCTTTTCATAAAGGCCTCTTCTTGAACAGGATGATCGGATGGAAAAACTGTTGCACCTGCCGGGGCGCCTTATAGAGCCTACAGGGATAGCGGTCGGCATGGTGACGTGATTGGGCAGGAACACCAGCGTGTGGTCGTGCGTCCCCTCGATGCCAATGCGGTAGCCGAGGTGGCGTGGGTGCGTCGGCAACGATCAGGTCCTGGGAGTGTCTCGTTGACATCGTCGAGCGTTTGTTCTTCTGCCGGAACCCTATGTGGTAGAGTTTGACGGCTTGCACCGACAGACCAGCCCTCTTTTTCCTTCTCATCGTATGGTATGGCGTCATTACACAGGACGTCAGCGTGGCGCTCGATCAGATAGCTCCGAAACCTAATGTCAGATGTCCAGCAGTCTTGGCGTAGGCCAGTTCCTACATGCTTATGGACGACCCGGCTCGATGTTTCTCGCCTTCTGGGTTGTTTCGTCGGTATGCAGCCGCACTCCCTTACCATCCTGCCCTTTGACGAAATAGTTATCGCCTTCGATGCGCACCACTTCGCCCTTGATCGTCTTGGCGCCTTTTGCGCTGTCACTCCTCATGTCAACGTTCATTTGCTTGTCATCATCAGATTGAAAACCTTGCTGATCAGTGACGGAGTCAATTTTCATAACGTCTGAGGGCCCAGGGGCATGTTCTGCTTGCACGCTATTGGACACCATGGGAGCGTCCTTGGCTAGGTGTACAACACGCATACGGGTAATAGTGCGCGTTCCGGAGTCTTACTAGCTGAGCAATTTTGACCAGACCGCGGTGATTTCGTAGTTTTTGAGTGGCGAGTTCCAAGCCCGGGCTCGAGACGAGCAGGTGAGGGGGCATGCCGGGATAACGGAATTTTCTATTAGATGACCGATGTAACTTGGTTGGTCCATGACTTCTGTCCTTCCTAGACTCTCGCCCTCACTAACCGTATCCTCCCCGCTCCACGAAGCAGGGAGGAGACCATGGCCATCAGCGATCGCTCCGCCTATCCGCGTTTTCCTCTGAAGGTTTCGCCACAGGAACTGGCGCAGCACTACACCCCGTCACCAGAAGAGTTGTAATGGGCGCAGACCATGTCGCGTGAACACTTGTTGCGACATACCGCGCTCGTCTTGCTCAAGCGTTGTCAGCAGCTACACTATTTTCCAGAGCTCGACCACATTCCCGTGGAGATTAGCCAGCACATCGCTCAGGTCATGGGGCTCGGGGCGGCGAGATCTCTCGCCGTGAGTGCCGCGACACGCTACCGACAGGAGACGGCGATTCGCCGCTATCTTGGCATCACACCGTTCTATGGCACCGAGGGTCGGCGTGTGGCGCTCCGAGCCGCGACGGCCGCGGCGCCGCTGGTGACGCAGCGAGTCGATCTGGTCAATGCCATCATCGATGAACTGCTGCGTGGTCGCGTGGAGCTGCCGGCGTATTCAAACCTGGTCCAGATTGCCGAGGATGTGGCCAGTGAGGGCGAGACGGATCTCATCGATCTCATCACGAGCCGGCTGAATGAGGCGCAACGCCGACAGTTGGATCACCTTCTCCACACGGACCTGGATCAGCGCCGCAGTGCCTTCAATGGCCTCAAGCGCGTCCCCAAGCGCCCTTCGCGAGACCATCTGGAGACGCTCATCGAGCAATGTCATTGGCTCGACGAATTCGGCGATGTGGACGGACTCATCGCTGGCATCCCATACCTGAAGCGGCGCTATTACGCGAATTATGCCATGGCGTTGGCAGCCGACGATCTGAAGGATCTCATTCCCGCGAAGCGGTATACGCTGGTCCTGACCATGATTCAGCATCTGCGGGACCGGGTTCGTGACGACCTGGGCGAAATGTTCGTCCGCCGCATGGCCACCATTCATCAGTGTGCCCAAGAGCATCTCGAACAATTTCTCGTCCGGCAGCGACAACGCACGCATGCCGTTGGCTAGGGCGTGTTAACACTAATCATGCGATTTGTGCGATACTGCGTGCATGGAAA
>JBDTPK010000401.1:0-3588 GCA_039932735.1 Nitrospirota bacterium | reverse complement strand
GTAAAGCGAATGAGCGGTTCTATCCTTGCGTTGGGCCATGGCATTCCGTATAAGGGCGTGCATGATACATCATATATGTCTCTGGATCATGGTGGGAGGGCTGACGATTCTCTGGCTGCCGCGTGGCATCGGTGCCACGAGCTGTCAGGTGGACACGCCTCCTTCAGGGCCAGGAACGGCATTCACGCGTCATCTGGGCTCCGCCTGTACGGAGCAAGAGCGGGAGGCACGGGCGGTGGATGCCGCGCAGTTGTTACAGGCATTCAGGGAAGGAAAGGGGATTGACCTCTCAGGGGTGATCGTTCGCGGCGATCTATTCCTAGATACCTTGCCTGTGAGCCAGTTGCCGCTTGAGCTTTCGGGGATAAAGGAGCTACAGGGCCACGAGATACGCGTGGTTCCCGGTTCCATGGCGATCGTCAATTCGGTGGTGAGCGGGGAGATCAGGCACCGATCGGCACAAGGGTCGCTGGTGGTGAAGGGGCCTGTCACATTTAGCGGATCTAAGTTTGAGCAGCTGGTGGATCTTTCTCGGTCGGTGTTCCTTCAGCCGGTGACGTTGTCAGGGGCGGTATTTTTGAAAGAGAGCTATTTTGTGCAAGGGCGCTTTCTGCGTGACATGGTTGCGGAGAAAACGGACTTCGGCCCGCACACAAGGTTTCACAAATCTGTCTTCCAGGGGTCGGCCACATTCCAACAGTCGAGGTTTAATGGGTTGGCGGAGTTTTTGGAGGTGGGTTTCGAGAAGGACGTGAATCTGTCGCACACAGCGTTCACATTGGGAACCGGGTTTTCCGGGAGTCGTTTTCAAGGCCTGGCGAATTTCTCTGACGCCGCATTCGACGGTCAGGCGTTTTTCACCTTTACCCTGTTCGATGGGGACGCGGACTTTAGCCGGGTCACGTTCCGATCGATGGCGGATTTCTCCAACGCCCAGTTCAAAGGACGAAACGACTTCACTAAAGCCTCATTCGAACAGGGTTCTGAGTTTACCGGCGCCAATAGATCGGCACCTATACCGGCGCCCCCTGGAGGCAAAAGTGAGTTTGTACAATATGGCGTGATCTTCATGCTGTTGACGGTCTGCGCCTTGCTGATCGTCTATCGGATTCGACGTGGAAAGGCATAGGTTTTCTCTATGTTCACCACTACTAATAGATGAGCGCTTGCTCCGCCTCCCTAAGTCTGGTATAAATCGCCCTGTGGATAACCATCTCGACGCCTCCGAACAAACCGAGTTGCCCTATCAGGTTCGCATCGAGAACTTTGAAGGGCCCCTTGATCTCTTGCTCCATCTTATCAAGAAGAGCGAGATCAATATTTACGACATTCCCATCCATCTGATTGCCCAGCAATACCTCACCTACATAGAGGCGATGGAGGACCTGAATCTGACTGTCGCGGGGGAATTTCTCGTGATGGCGGCCACCTTGCTCCAGATTAAATCCAAGATGCTGCTTCCCGCCGATGAGGCGGTCGCGGATGAGGAAGACGGGCCCGATCCCCGTGAGGAATTGGTGCGGCGGCTGCTCGAGTACAAGCAGTTCAAAGAGGCGGCCAGGCAGTTGGACGAGCATGAGCGGTTGTGGCGCGAGATTTACAGTCGTACACAGAGCCCGCCGGTCGAACTGGAATCGGATGAGACGATGCTGGACAATGTCAGCCTGTTCGAACTCGTGGATGTGTTGCAGGGAATTCTCGATCGCAATCCCGGCAAGAAGTTCATGGAGGTCCGGCCCGACAGCGTAACGGTTCGGGAGCGGATGAACGCGATTTTGGAAATGTTGGAGAGACAGGAGTCGGTGAGTTTTATCGAGTTGTTCGAGCCGGCCTGCCATCGGCTGGTCATCATTGTCACTTTTTTGGCGTTACTGGAACTGATGCGGCTTCGAACGGCACGGGTATTCCAGCCGGAACATTTTGGACCGATTCTCGTGTCGCGCGCGTTCTCGCTCGTGCCAGACCCGGCAGAACTGGACGATGCTGAATGGAGGGGGGCATGAGCTCAACTGTGGAACAGGAAATAGAAGACATCGCTCTCGCAAAGACCGAGTCAGCGATTGAAGGCAATGGAGCGCCAGATGATGCGGCGAAAGATGTCGCCATCGAACCGGTGAACAGCCAGGCAGGGGCCATCGACGCCCGGGAACTTAAAGCCATTCTCGAAGCGATCTTGTTCGTGTCGCCAGAACCGGTGCCGATTGCTCGGCTGATGTCGATTCTGGGAACAGTTTCAAAAGCCGAAGTGGTTCAGGCTCTGGAGATCCTCACGCACGATTTAGATCAGCAAGGGCGAGGCATTCAGCTGGTGCAGGTCGCAGGCGGGTATCGGCTGGTGACGAAGCAGGAGTATGGGCCCTGGTTGAAGCGGATGGACAAAGCCAAAGCGACACAAAAACTCTCTCGTTCCGCGCTCGAATCCCTTGCCATCATCGCCTATAAACAGCCGCTCGTGCGGGCTGAGATTGAAGAGATTCGTGGCGTCGAAACATCCGGTGTCTTGCGTACGTTGTGCGAGCGCAAGCTGGTGCGGATCGTTGGGCGAAAAGACGTGCCTGGTCGGCCGATCATGTATGGGACGACCAAGTTCTTCCTCGAGCATTTTGGATTGCAAGATTTGGGTCAACTCCCACCGTTGCGTGAATTTAAAGAACTCGGCGAGTCCGAGCAGGCCCTCCTGCCGATCGAAGATGAGTCACTTGTGGTGTTTAAGACCTCCCAACCTCTCGACTCCGGAGAACTCCCCCTCACGAATGATCTTCCAGACGGTGAGGTTCCCGTGGCCTTCGAGGCGGAGAGCAACGGCGAGTTGATCGAAGAACCAGTCGAACAATCCTAATCAGGCTGCTGAAAAAGCCCGCCAGCGTCGTTCTCGCATCGTTCAGATCCTCAACGTACCCCAGAGGGTACGTTTCCGGTCCCTCACTCGCTGCGGCCTTGCCGGACGAACTTTTTGAGCAGCCTGCGCATGGAAACAGAGTAGCCTGACTATGACCTCATCTCGACGCGGCACCTCGACAAGACAGTCTTTCGTGACCGGTTAAGTCAAGTTTGACTCGACTTCAGCATCCAAAAATGTAGGGTAGTGCAAAGTCAAGCAACGACCCTACCTCTTTCCGTCCACACACCAGAAAGACCAGACGAACCAGTTCCTACCACGTGCCGCCAAATGGGCTCTGTCTCTTCTGCTTTCAGAAATAAGTCAATAGTCATGCTTGAGCCTCAGCCTTTGACGAAGAGGTCGAGTCATGGCGCAGCAGGATGGGTATTGAAAAAGTGCAATGTCAAGATTGACTCAATCCAAATGTAGTACTAGTATCATGAAGTATTACTAAACAGATGGAGGTAGGAATGCTGGAATCTACGATGACCAGGAAAGGGCAGGTCACGATTCCCAAGACGATTCGCGACCGTCTGGGAGTGAAGGAAGGTGAGAAGGTCCTCTTTATGATGAGAGGCGAGGAGGTCGTCTTGAAGGTCGTCAAGGGGACCATTCTTGATCTCAGGGGCTCGGTTCAGCCGTCTGCATATCCGGAAGACTTTGAGAAGATTCGTCAGTCAGTAAAGCAGGCAGTGGCAAAGAAGGTG
>JBDTPK010000400.1:0-3590 GCA_039932735.1 Nitrospirota bacterium | reverse complement strand
CTAGAAGATTAATGTGAACTATACTTAATTTCGATTCAAACCCACCTGATGTTTCTGTGAGATCGGGGAACCCTGGGAGAAACGGCGTTTGCATACCGATCACACGACTCCCGAGAGGAGACATTAACCAAGCAGAGCATACCGAGGCGCAGATAAATAAGGAAAATCGTCACGCACTTCATACGCAACTCCCGATGCGTCATCCTAACTGATGGTCCTTTTAGCTTCCTCTCGGGGTGGGCGGGAGACCCGAACGACAATGGTGGCATCCGGGGGTTGAATCCTCGGTGGATTTTCTCGGTTTCCCCGCTCTGGACGGGCTTCCGTGGTTCAATGAAGTGACGCGTGACGCTACGCTCACAGGCGCATGCGTCCAAGGCGTTCCCTTCGAATTCCGGTTCATTGTCCCGGACCCGCCCTCTTTATAAATGCCCCTAAACTGAAAGTGGCTAGATGCGGAGAGTTACGTCATGATTGTCATGGGCCTACGGCTTATCCTCATAGTCTTGGTTGTGGGCGTCCTGAATGTCCCAGTTTCGTGGGCAGGGGACCGTAATCGAGACCCTTCGTCTTCAGCGCGGCCCTTTCAAATCGGAGAACAGTTCACGTATGAGATTTCCTGGATGAACATCAAGGCCGGCACCGCGGTCATGGGTGTGACGGCTGTTAGAAACGAACATCCCCCGCTCGTAAAATTGGTGACCACTGCACTGTCGAGGCCGGCCATCACCAAGTTTTTCCCCGTGGACAACCGGGTGGAGTCGATCCTGAATCTCGAGACGTTGCTTCCAGAGCACTTGACCTTTAGGCGACGAGAAGGAAAAAAGAACGAAGACATGGAATACACATTTCACCAGCAAGAAGGCACAGTCATAGAGGTGAAAGGAGGATCCACGGAAACGCTGCCAATCTTGCCGCACACCCAAGACGCCATTTCGTGTCTCTATTATGTGCGTAGCGAGTTAACGCCGAAGCCAGGGTGGTCCCGGACGATAAATGTGCATCATGATACAAAAAATTATACGCTGAACGTCCTCGTCGAAAAGGTCGAGACCCTCAGGGGTGCATGGGGTGAGTTGGAAACTATCCGCGTGTTAGTTGTCATGCCGTTCCAAGGTATCTTTCGGAACCAGGGTAACATTCGCGTATGGTTCACCAATGACGCAAGGCGAATTCCGCTTCGCATGAAGGCCAAAGTTGTTATTGGATCACTTGTGGCGGATCTCGTCACGGGACTGCCGGCCTCTTCGCGTGCCCCGTCAGTCAAGTGACAGAACGGGCACCCCGAGGCGTAGGATCGTTCAGTCGTCATGCCCCCCATCCTCTTTTCGTTCGTCGTACTGCCCATCGGCTTTCGTTATGGATCAGCCACACGTAGGGGTCATGTTGCTTAAAAGAATGGGCAAATATTCGTGTCCACCATAATCCGTCTTTCAGTAGACCTCATACCTATTCAAGAGGGCCTTAGCCCCTGGTCTGAGTGAGAGGTGACCCCGGCTGGTGTCCGGAAGCTGGAAGGGGCTTGCGCTGCAGAGGGTCTCGCCCGAATCGGAACCCCCACCAAGGATCCGTCCGATCAACCACTTGGAATTTTCCCAATATCCCGGCAACTCACCGACTAGGGAACAACCCAGTCTGATACTCGCCGATCCCATCGCATAGTCAACATAGTGATAGGGTTACATCGCGAGGAACACGTCAGACTGACGAGCCATGGAAAAACTTGATGCGAGGCCCTCTAGAGCAACCCCCGGCAACGTCCCCGTGTTTCTCACATGGTCGGTCGTAATATTTGGTGTTCTGCTCCTTTTCATCGGAGCGTGTCTGGTCGTTGTCAACCGAGCCTTATCCGGCCTCATTGAGCGGCAACTTAATGCGAACGTGGAGGGGTACCGATTTACGGTAGGCCAGGCGACTCTCTCTCCGTCACTGTCGCTCGTCATCCAGCGACTGACCATGATCCAGGTAGATCATCCCGATCCGCCGGTCGCGGAAATTCCCCGCTGGGTCCTCAGCATTCAATGGAGCCAAATCTTCTCCGGGGTATTGGTCAGCGATTATCTGATCAGCCGTCCGATCCTTCACATCACCCTGCCGCAGGCAAAAAATGAACTTCAGGAAGAGGTGCCAATCCACGAGAAAGGATGGCGAGAGGGCGTCTATTCGTTCTATCCCCTCAAGATCAACCAATTTAAAATCGAAGATGCCGATGTCACCTATGTGGATCAGGATGCGTCCAAACCGCTGCATGTCACACATCTCAACCTGCTGGCCGGGAACATTCGGAACATCCGGTCCCCCAAGGACGCGTACCCGTCCGATCTCACTCTTGACGGGAACATCTTTGATTCGGGTCGGATTCAGATGCAGGGTCATGCGAATTTCCTGGCCGAGCCCTACGCGGGAATCAGTGCTGATGTAGCCATACAGCACGTGGCGCTTGAGCCACTCCTTCCTGTCACAGGGCGATACAATGTACAGATCCACGGCGGGGTGCTCTGGGCCGAGGGGCATCTGGAATATACCGCCGAAGGTGAGACACACGCGAACTTGAAGAGGCTGACAATTGAGAATGTCCGGGTGGATTATGTCCACACTCCCAGGACGACGGCCAGAGAAACCCAGGTGGGCGACGCGGCGGTAAAGACCGCCAAGCATCTTCACAAGAAGCCGGAGGCACTCATCCAGATCGAGCATGGAGAATTCACAAACAGCGAATTCGGCTTTATCAACGAAGCAGCCAACCCGCCGTACCGAGTATTTATAAGCCACGGCGCACTGCATCTGGAGAACATCAGCAATCATCTCAGCGAAGGCCGCGGCGTCGTCAGGCTCACAGGCGCATTCATGGGGACCGGGGACACCGTGATCAGCGGGACATTTCGACCCGAGATGAAATCTCCAGATTTCGATCTGGCCATCAAGATCGAACGCACGAAGATGCGCCCGATGAACGACCTATTGCGGGCCTATGGTAACTTTGACGTGACGACAGGCCTGTTTTCCCTGTACTCCGAACTGAAAGTCAAAGATGGCCACGTGGAGGGCTACATTAAACCGCTCTTCAAGGACATGAAGGTGTACGATGCGCGGCAGGACAAAGAGAAAAGCCTGTTTCACCAGCTCTACGAGGGTCTTGTGGGAGGCGTGGCCCACCTCCTTGAGAACCGTCCCCGGGAGGAAGTCGCCACGAAGACGGATATTGCCGGTGCACTGGAGCATCCCCGCACCAGCACATGGCAGACCGTCATCAATTTGGTCACTAATGCATTTTTCAAGGCGCTTCTGCCGGGCTTTGAAAAAGAGGCAAGTCGGTAAGACTTCGCCGCTCAGTTCTGGGTCCTGAAGCGCATAAAATACGTTGTAAATCCTTCCTGGTCCCTGCAGCCACGCGCTTCTCCCCGATGCAACCGAGTATCACCATAAATGTGGGGACGAAGCCTTCGGCCTGGATTCGCTTGTTGGCAGTCACTCCTGCCCTCTGCGTCTAGATTCCGAAAGCCCGATGGTGCCGACCTTCAATTTATGCATGGTCCACTTGACCTTTCCAATCCGTTTTTAGAAACGTCCGTCGCGTCACCCAATGCTCG
>JBDTPK010000399.1:0-3592 GCA_039932735.1 Nitrospirota bacterium | reverse complement strand
TCACACGGAGCCACTGCTTGGCGACAAGCAGTTGATTCTGATCCACAAGAAACAACCCACCGACTCCCACTGCAATCAGCAGCAATCCTTGAATCAAGTAATAGAAAGCGAGCAGCTTAAGAAACAATGGAGAAGATTTCACAGTGCGGCCATTCCCAATACTTGCAGCAGAGCAGGTATGCTCATTCTCATGCCTAACGCTCCAACGGCCATAACTCTCTGAGGCGCGTTCGAATCCAATGGGCGTTGCGTGCATCCTCTTCAATTTCAAGGCTGAGTGTGCGGACATCCCCCACCGATGGAGGCGCGATTTCAAGCGAGTTCCCTTCACACGTTCCCGCAAACCAATCGGCACAGGCCAGAGCCCTCCAGCCCTCCGTATATCGCCACTCAGCTTGTTGTTTGCAGACAGAACATGACCGCATAGCAACTGCTCCATCTTTATGCTGGCCTGATCAGCCTTGCGAGCCAATCGGCGGGAATGCGCATCCTGCCTTGGTCTGTTTCAATCTCGTAGACCGACATCGGATCCTGCCCGATCGCGTCTCCACTTCCCTCCTTGATATTTTTCACGGTACCTGTCGTCGTACAATCAGGCGGCGTGAGGTAGTCACCAATTTTTGCAATTTGCTCCATGATCTTGCTCCAGCCAAGCGGCCTCATCGTCAACGGTAGGTTCATCGCTGATGATTCAGCGCCGGATAAATCGGATTACTGACGAAGCAAAGGCCCGGTCCCTTTCGGATCCGAGCCTTCTCGCTTCAGACGTGCAACGCTTCCACTGATCTTTCACAACGTGTCCGTTGTGCCCGCCAGAGTTTTGCATTGCGTGCGCTAAAGCATGGTCCTACTATACTTGACTCCCCGAGGAGACATACTGGGAAAACCCCCAGTTTTTCTCGAAACAGTGGTGGCCTTTTTATAGCGACTCAACGGCGGGATACGCCCGTGTAATATAGAGTCATTCGATCTCGCCGGCTATGGGCATTCCCCCCGCCTAGAACGGATGTCAGTTGTGGTGACGACCCCTCAGTAACCCTTACACGTGACCCCTACTTACGGCCTCGTCCACTGGCTCCACCAGATGAACTTGTGCTGTTCGAGCCTGATCCTCCAGTCGACCCCTTGAAAGTGTCCATTTTCATATTGGGCATGTCTACCGGTGCACCTAGAATTATCGCACCGTCGGTTCGGCTTTCTGGCTCCTGGCTCATATTGTACGATGGTTGAGGGTGTGGCTTGATGGAGCCGTCCGATCCAACGTTTCGGTTCGATCCAGTGAGACTTTTTGATTGAGTCCCGAGGGTGGTACTATCGAGTTGAGCTTCCCCTTGTGGTCTGTCTGCCAGAGAAGAGCAGCCAGCGAACAGGAGAATTCCACCTACCATCACTCGGAACACGTTCGATATCACAATCATAATGCCTCCTGTGGATTAAGTGTAATTACGTCTCTAATCCGGATGCGGGGGTAGCCAGTTATCAGTTCCTCGACAGGGATAGGACACATTATACGGTAGGGAATCTTCGTGGTACGATCGACATGTGATTCAGGAACTCCTTGCACTCAGATTTCGGACCTGATAACGGCATTATAGGTCCTCCGGCGCGGATTATCGACTAGGACATGTCCCAGTCGAACCTTGTGTCGAGCTGTCTTCTACGGGGCGGTGAGCCCAACCCCTCAGCTCGAAATGCAGGTAGGCCAACCCCCTATGCGCAAAAAGAGTAAACACGCCGTGCCCAGCGGGCTGCAGGGCTACGTAAATTTAGATAACAGCGCCACGGGAAAGGTTCGGAGTATCTCATGTAATGGATAATTACCACCGTCGAGTGTTTGGCCGTCGAACTCGTGGCGCCAGCGGCCTGTCGGGCGCTCGATGGAAGTCTCGTCCCAGTTTTCCGCCAGCCTGAGGAAGAGCCGAGGAGCGATGGAAATCACTTCTCCACCCCGCACAAAGCTTACGACGTGGGCAGCCTTCTCTCCTCGCGCATATAATGGCTTATACTCTCCCGTGGGACCGAACACATGGGGCCGCTCCCGTCTAAGTCGGAGGCCTTGCCGAATGACCCAGAGTTTCGGCAGCCCTTCCTGACGCCGATTCCAGATGGCTTCCGGGGACATCACAGCCACTTCCTGCAGCAGCCGTTGCCGTTGCCCGTAATCCACCGGACGCCGATTGTCCGGATCGACCAAGCTCAAATTCCATAACTCAGTGCCCTGGTAGAAGTCTGGAATGCCCGGTGCCGTGAGTTTTGTCAATGTCTGAGCGAGCGAGTTCTGGTGTCCATACAAGGCAAGACTATCGACGAGATAGGCGAGTTCCTGCAGAAACTCGTGGTCCCCATATAAATTCTGCACAAAGGTGTTGATGGCTCGTTCATAATCCAGTTGTGGATCGGTCCACGATGTGTGGGCTTTCGTTTCCCGTATCGCTTTCGCTGCATAGGCCAATGCCCTCTCTTGCTCCAGCGGCCAGGCGCCCACTAAGGTCTGAAACCAAAAGTATTCAAAGTTCAAGTCTCGAGGCAAGCTCCCCCAGTGGCGTGTGCTCCGTTCCGACCACCTCGAGACCCAATCCGTCCACTGGGTAGGCACTTCTGTCAGCGCGGCCAGGCGAGTACGGACATCCTCACTACGCTTGGTATCATGGGTGGAAGTGCCGAGCATTGTCTTCGGCCAATGCCGCTGCATATGTTGACACCAACGATGGAACTGATCCACCGTCACACCAAACCGTCCGGGATCGCCGCCCACTTCATTGAGTGCAATGAACCGATGATAGCAATAGAAGGCTGTGTCTTCGGCCCCTTTTGCCATGACCGGCCCGGTTACCTGCTGAAAGCGCGATACAAATTCGCTTTCCAGGTCGCCCGTGATTATGAGTAGGAGGATGTCGCGGATGAAACCTAGCAGGTCGGACCCTATGTCCGACCGTTTCGATTCGACATTCTTGAACGCCTCCGCGATAACTCGCTCATCAGCCTCTGTTACCTGACCCGTGCGCGAGCGGACGTACGCACGATAGACTGGAAATTCCACCATGAACTCCCGTAGGGCCTCGTGCAAGTCGTGCCGGGTATAGTCGCGATGGTGAGGATGGCGCTCACAAATATTTAACAATATCGACGTCAAGATATTCAGATCGCTGCCCAACACCTGTCGCAGCACCTGATGTTTCTTCTCACGAAGCACATCGGCAAAGCACCTCGTCTCCCCTGTAAAGTCAGCATAAAAGCGGGTGAGCGATCCTTCGCTCTCGGGATCGATGAACAATCCTAAGACTTGGTTCATAAAGTCATAGCCGGTCGTCCCAGAAACAGGCCATGAGATTGGCAACTGCTCGTCGGGAAGGAGGATCTTCTCCACCACAATCCACCCGCTGGGCACATGTTGGCGAAGCCGATCCAGGTACTGCTGCGGATCCATCAGTCCGTCCGGATGGTCCACTCGCACGCCATCCACGGGACCGTCAGGTCCCAGCCATCGGAACACTAAGTCATGAATATCGGCGAACACGCGCTCATCTTCGGTGTGTAATCCGATCAACGTATTAATGTCAAAAAACCTTCGATAGCCCAGGTCTTGCGTGGC
>JBDTPK010000398.1:0-3606 GCA_039932735.1 Nitrospirota bacterium | reverse complement strand
TAAATTTTTCTCCAACGTGTCCTCGGTCACCGGCACGAAAGTCATCAAGGGCATGGCGGTCACCGTGTTCCACGACGCCAATCCTGGCAATCATGGCCCAATGGATAGTTTCTACCGGCGCGATAGCGTCGGCATCGTGTATCACGGCTCGGAACCAGGAACGCCGTTAGAAAAACAGCTCGTACCCTATCAGATCGTCCGCTTCCCGCTGAAGGTCTCGTCGTCCTTTCCGCAATTCGACCGCAGGGCACTCGATTTCGGCTCTGATCTGGATCAGGACGGTATCAATGAAAAGATCGATGCGCAGGGCGATGCCATTGTTGTGGGGTGGGATTCGGTCACGGTGCCGGCCGGCACCTTCAAGGATGCCGTGAAGGTAGAAGCGCGTATGCACATGCAGATTCATCTCTCCGGTGCGAAGAGAACTGCAATCGGGACCGATGTGATGACCGCTTGGTTTGTGAAGGGCGTGGGCTTGGTCAAATATGTCGAGCGGCAGGAACTCTCTCCGTTGGAAGACCGAGGCGTGGTTACGGATATCATGGAGGAGCTGGAATCGTACGACATCAAGCCGCCGAAGATCTCACTCGGGCGGGGCGAATCCTCGACGGAGTGTTTGTTCGCTCACGATGCGGGCGACCACGAATTGCCTCAAGTACTCTTCCCCTCCGGCCTTCGCTCCGACTCCGGAGAGTCGGTGGCCCCCAAACGGCTGGCGGCCCACTAATGCGCCGGTAATCGGACGGTTCAGATAGAGATTCCCGACATCAAATCGCTGCCGTGCCTGTTCCAGGTTAGCCGGGCTTCTCGAATAGACACCGCCCGTGAGGGCATAGGCCGTCGAATTCGCCAGCATCAGTGCGTCTTGGAAAGACTCAGCCTTCATCACTGACAGGACCGGCCCAAAGATTTCCTCTTGAGCTATTCGATGCGTCGGCGCCACATCTGCAAACACCGTCGGCCCGAGATACCAGCCTGGCCTCGTCACTGCTCCTTCTACCAGCAGGCGGGCTTCTTTCTTTCCGATCTCGATGTATTCCTGAATCTTTGACTGCGCTCGACGATCGATGACCGGCCCGACCTGCGTGCCAGGCTCCTCTGGATTGCCAATCCTCAGGCTCAGCACCGCTTCTTTGAGGCGATCCAGAAAACTTTCGTAGATCGCCTCATGCACGATCGCCCGTGAGCAGGCGGAACATTTCTGACCCGCATAGTCGGTGAACGATGAGACCACTCCGGTAATCGCATCATCGAGATCCGCCGTCTCATCGACGATGATTGCGTTTTTCCCTCCCATCTCGGCCAGCACCCGCTTCACCACCTGTTGCCCCGGCATCAATGTGCTGGCATCGTTGAGGATGCCGAGCCCCACGTTCTTCGAGCCAGTAAAGGCAATCGTGGCAATATCGGGCTGGCGCACCAGCGCACGCCCGATGTCAGGTCCTCCCTGTAAACAGCAGAGCACTTCCTCAGGCACACCGGCCTCCCGCATGATCTCTGTGAGCCAATGCCCCATCATGGGCGAGCGCTCGGAAGGTTTAAAGATCGCAGGATTCCCAGTCACGAGTGCCGCTGACACCATGCCGGTCGAAATCGCCAGCGGAAAATTCCATGGAGCGATGATCGCCGTCACCCCACGGGGGCAATAGAGGCGCTGGTTCAGTTCCCCCGGTTCCTGTCCTAACCGTCGTGGGGAAGCGAGTCTGTGCCAGTCTGCCGCATAAAATTCCAAAAAGTCGATCGCTTCTGTGAGATCCGCATCGGCCTCCCGCCAGGGTTTCCCACATTCCACAATCTCCCAAGCCGCCAACTCATCGCGCCTGCTCCGCATGAGCGAAGCGGCGGCACGCATGATGCTTACTCGTCGTTCCGTTGATGTGTTGCGCCAGGACTCCGATGACTGAACCGCCCGGCGCACCGCCTGGTCGACATCCAGCGAACTCGCACTGGACAACCGGCCCACCACTTCATCCGGGCATCCTGGATTTCGGGACTCAATGAGAGGCCCCGTCAGGTGTAGGCCCCCTGACGACGACATCCATCGACGGCCCAGTTGAGACCGCACCGTTGCCAAGGCCTGTTGCATCGCCACTCGGCTGTCAGCCTGAGAAAAGTCACGCTGAGGTTCATTTCGAAACTCCTGAATACTGATTGGTTGAAACACCAGGGGCTGTCTCTGGTTCAGTGCGTCAAGAATCGGCGGAGCCAACAAGGTACGCAACGATTGCGATTCCACATACTCCTTGCGTAGGAACGATTCGTTCGAGGTGTTTTCCAGCAACCGACGCACAAGATAGGCCATGCCTGGAAGTAGATCGCCTACCGGGGTATAAAGCCGTAGGCGGCGCCCATACTGCTTGACCGCGTGCTGAAAGGGCTCGGCCATGCCGAAGATCATCTGATATTCCCAGGCCTCTGGAGGGAGCCCGAGCGACTCTGCGACCGCCTCGATGTGGGCCAGCGTGCGGAGATTGTGTGTTCCGAAGGCTGGTCGTATGATGGAGGTCTGAGACAAGATGAGCTGTGTGAGCGATTCATAGTTGGCATCCGTCTCCACCTTGTGCTCAAAGAGAGGAACAGCCCAACCTCGTTGCCGATAGCGGACCGTATCCGAATCCCAGTAGGCCCCTTTCACCAGTCGAATCGTGATGGGTACCCCACGGCGACGGACCCAGGTCAAGAGCCCCTCGATATCGTGTTCCGTGTCCCGGTGATACGCCTGCAATGCGAGGCCCGCATAGGGGTAGTTCTTATAGGAAGGGTCTGCGAAGAATCGGGTGAAGATTTCCAGCAGCAACGTTTTCACATCGGCCTGTTCCATATCAAAGATCAACGAGGCGGGGAGGCGCATCGCCAGATCGAGAATAGGTCTGAGCCGAGCTGCCACGGAACAGTAACTTCCTTCCGGGTCGATCGGGTCGAGATGAGGAGAGAGCGCAGAGATTTTGATGGAGAGCTGGACCCGCGGGATCGGTCCGAGATGGTCCTTCTCTAGTAAGGGAAGGGGAGGCCATGTGCCCGCCTCTTGTCCAAGCAGAGTCAGGGCTTCCACACAGCGATCACGGTATCGATCGGCCTCCCGATCGCTGATGGTGGCCTCACCCAACAAGTCCACAGACCAGGCTCGTCCATCCTGCCAAAGGCCGGTCAAGCGCGGCGCCGCTTCCTCGACGGTCGCTCCGGCGATAAAGGTACGCGCCATATGTTCAACCTGGCTTCTGATCGCCTTGCCGCTGACCCGAGCCCCCAGGCTGGTGATGGAAAGGGCTTTGAGTCCCCAATGAGCGCCGAAGAGTGCCGTGTCTCCATCGCCCAAGTACTCGCGAGCCAGCGTGACCACCTGTTCGTCGTCTGTAATCGAAGGCAAGACATCGATGAATCGAAACAGCTGTGCCTTGAAACGGCTGTCCTGCATGGCCAGGTTGAGCGCCTGCTGCGACCACCAACGGCCTTCAAAGAGCGTGGGAGTTCGACCGGCAGAAAGACGGGCGAGCTGTTCACCGATACGGGATATACGAGATTCGATTGGTGAGGAAACTTCCGGCATCGGTACCTCACTGGTCGTGAGTCGGAGGGGTACTGTCAGTATACACTGTGGTCATTCGC
>JBDTPK010000397.1:0-3610 GCA_039932735.1 Nitrospirota bacterium | reverse complement strand
TTTGCGCTTGACGTAGCTGGATTTCCAACCACTTTTGTTCGGTGATGTCCCTTCCATAGGCGTAGAAAACCGGCTGCCCTACGAGCGACGTGGCGTTCAATTGTATCCATTTGTGTGATCCATCCTTGCGGAGCCAGCGAATTTCAAAGGAGATAGTCTCGACACCGGTCGAGAGTCGCTGAACCTCCTTCTGGAAGGACTCAACATCATCAGGATGGATCAGGTGTATATAGGGTTCGGCCATCAATTCGTCGAGCGTGAATTTCAGGCATGCCTCCCAGGCCGGGTTCAGGCGCTTGAAGTACCCGTCAAACCCAACCAACCCAATAAGATCGCGGGCCTGTGTAAAGCAACGGTCTCGTTCCTCTTCCGCCTGTATCTTGGCCGTGATATCGGTGCAGGCTCCGATCCATTCTCGAACGTGCCCGTCCAAATCCAGGATCGGTACGATTCGAAGATGGAATATTCCGTAGTTCCCCTGTGCCGCTCGCAGACGGCATACCACTTCGAAGAGCGTGCTGGTTAAGTGGGCAAGTTTCCAGTCCTTCATGACGCCGATTTGGTCGTCGTGGTGTACCACCGAGGTCCAGCTCTGGTTCTGAAATTCCTCGAGACTTTGACCTGAGTAGTGCCGCCAGGTCGGCGCATCTTCCACGGCCATTCCGCTGGAGGTCAAGGTCCACACTATTTGTGACGTCGCAGCCACCAGCCCGCGGTAGCGCTCTTCGGACTCACGCACCCGCGTAAGGGCCTGAGCCAAGGCCACGGTCCGAGCCAATTGGGTTCCGATCGTTTGCCCCGCGCTGGCCCAGATCGCCTCTACCTCCTTCTCAGACGAGGACAGGACCAGTGCGCCATTCGGGACTGAATTGGCGATCAGCGGGATGATGAGCATGTGCGCAACCCCTGCTCGTTTGAGCAAGTCAGTTCCAACGACCAGATCCACCTCGGTAGACGGGAGTTTCACGACACACCCGCGGGTCAATACCACACGAAGCAGGTCAATATGCCCGAAGAAGTTCTGGGCGTCGTGCCTGGTCATTCCTTGGAAACCGAGTAAGGAATGGAGCGGCAGGGAGCCGTCTGCTTTGAGGACATACACCGCGCCGAAGGAGGCTCCGCTGGCATGGAGCAGACGGGCCAGAGCTTCGTTCAGTGCATCAGCAAGATGCGGCTTGGTGGCCAGGCTATCGGCGACGGCTTCATGGATCGTGAGCTGCAGCGACTGTAGCGCACAACGGCTGAGCAAGTGCTGATTGAGACGCGCCTGGTGTTCCAATTGACGGAGGAGGCCACATTCGTATTCCTCCTTCAATGTGGAAATATTCGGCGCCGGCAGCGGGGGCGATTGGCCGAGACAGGAGAGGACTGCCTGTCCCAACTCCTGCAACGTCGGGGTGCGCGGCGCAAAGGTGTTGGCTCCCGCGTCATGTGCCATTTTCAATTCATCCGGACCGACCAGGGCAAAGGTGGAGGAGGTGAGCACGATTGGAATGTGCGCGAGAAATGAAACCTGCCGCACCTGCGTACAGAGATCTAGTCCATTCATCCGAGGCATGATGAGATCGGCGACGATCACGTCGGGAGGGGCGTCCCTGGCTACACGCAGCGCTGTCTCGACGTCGTGCGCGAAGGTGACGTGATAGCCTAGGGCTTCGAAATGGAGCCGCTGGAACTTGCCCTGGATTTGATCATCGTCCACCAGGAGCATCGACCGTCCATGAGGATGAACGTCTTGCGCCGCTCCCGCCCGTGGAAGAGAATGCTCAATCATTTCCAACAACGTGTCTGGTGTGACCGGTTTGAACAGGAAGTTCGTGAATCCATCTCGCATCAATAGTGATTCGTCCAACTTGGATTGGAGTCCGGAGACGGCGACAATTGGCGTATGGCGGCACGCTGGAAGGCGGCGAAGCAGCCGGGTAAGGACAAGACCGTCCATGTCAGACAACAATAGATTGACAAAGATCAGGTCGGGCTGATGCTCCTCCGCCATTGTTAACGCGGTCTTGCCGTCTAGCGCTTCCAGAAGCGTATAGCCCTTGGTCTTGATCGTCACCCGCATCATCTTGCTGGTTATGTAGTTATCTTCGACGATGAGTATGGTCGCGGAAGCCATGCGATACCTTTCAGTAAGTCTCGGGGTAGATCTTGGTGCTCACCGTGCGTGCAGCGCCTTGCCACCAGTGATGCAGTTCGCCACGTGTTCTCTCATTAAACGCATGAGGTGGAGGCACCGGCTGTGCGCTATCTCGCTCTAGGCGGCCACCATGGTGATGTCGTTCTCTGTTCCCCGATAGCCTTCACATCGGGATCGCGCGCGGTTGTATCCGTGAGCGTGCGTGTGTCGATCGGTTTTATTCGATGAGAGGCTGCATATTTTTCACAAGCACACTGGATCATTATCGATGATGAGAATCGGGCGTTCCTCATTGACGAGCATCCGCGCCCGCCTCAGCCTGGCGTGTATCACCTTCCAACGCGTCCTGACCCGGCATGGCGGGGAGCAATAGATCTGGCGCAACCACATCGAATTGATGCCGTGTGGCGAGATTCACGGCCATCTTGCCGGACTCGACCTTGGCCAGGTCCCTACCGTCGTTGATGAGTGCGAGGAGGAGGTTCGAACTGGTGAGGATGTCGCCGAGAAATTCCTTGTGTTGGTCGGCCATGGGTCCCACCTTGCCGTCACGCATGAGCTGGGCGAACCCGATGATCGAATTTAGCGGCGAGCGCATCTCATGGGACATGCTGGCCAAGAACTCGCTCTTGAGACGGTTGGCTGCTTGTACCAGGCGGTATTGTTCCTCCAGTTCCTCGCTCTGGCGGCGAATCTGCTCCTTCAGGGCCTCCTGCTCAGTGACGTCCTTTGACATCAACAGATAGCCGATGGGGCTGGCGGCAGCGTCCCGTCGCAAGGTTATCGTGACCTGCGCGGTGAAGCGCTCTTTGCTCTTGCGCACCTGCTGGAGCTCCCCTTCGAATGTACCGGTCTGGATTGCGGTGAGGAGCGCCGCGTCTACCCTGCCTGATTCGAGGTCCTCCTGCGTGTGGAGAACGCTGGAGTTTTGTTTCCCGACCATTTCATCAGCCGTATAGCCGTAGATCCGGTGGGCCCCTTCGTTCCACGTCAGGATGTTGCCCTTGAGGTCCTTCGCGATGATAGAGTACTCAGTCGAGCTGTCCAGGATATTATTGAGAAACGCGGCTTGGTCTTGAATAATCGACTTGTTGGTGTTGTCCGTCATCGTGTGATCCTGGGAAGGGAGAAACGAAACTTTCGGGGATGTCCAGGCCTCGCGCGGAGAATCGACCCATGGTTCTGAGACCTATCGATACATTTCGAACCTAACATTAAAGGCAGAATGTTGATAGGAATCTGCGTGTATTCTCGTGCCGGCCTAACGCACTCGCCTGCCTTTTGACCTATTGCACGCCTAATCGACCATTCCTTGAGGATCTCACCAAAGAGGGGCGGAGACTTGGGGAATCACATGCACAGAAAAGAATCAAGACGCCCAAACATCTCCCAGCCGAGGGTCATGCCATATCCAGCGAGAGGGTCATCGTCAACGACATGCACGGGCTGTTTCACGCCACTCCTGCGTTG
>JBDTPK010000396.1:0-3613 GCA_039932735.1 Nitrospirota bacterium | reverse complement strand
TACATCGCTGCCGCACGTGATCGTCTGCAGGCAGCCCAGGCCGCACTTCAGGCTGTCGTGGAGCCGCCTGGCTGCACTGACCGTCATCCACAACGATCACATTCGCAGGCCCGACGGCTCCACGCCCGCCCAGCGCTTCTTCGGTGCACCGCACGATGCCTTGTTCGAATGGCTCGTCGACCACCTTGACCTGCCCGCCAGACCCCGCTCACGCACGAACGCTCGTGCCGCTTGAACGCCTCAGGTGACCGAAGTTATGACCAAGGCCCAAGGTATGATGGTGGCCGATGTGTCCGGCAGTTAGGTCAGGGTCCTGTCGACAACGCGCGCAAATCGTGTTAGCGCAACACGAACGGCAAAGACAGTCGCCTTCTACCGGAGGCCGACGGCCGAAGGTAGATTGCTACTCGTGAACCAGTAACCAGGACGATCCCGTCGCCCATAACTACAATGCGGATCTGTTGTGGACGACCCTCTGCACGGTTATAATGAAGTATTTCCTCCGTCTCGTAGCCGTCATGTTCCAAAAAATAGCGGACCAGGCTTCGAGGACCTGTCACCGTGCCATGCACAGCAAAGATGCCATCCTTCGTCATCTTCACTGCAAGAACACCCGCGGATGGCGCCCCAGTAGGGGGCTTCACTGTGCTTACCTGACGAAGCACTTTGTTATATAGTACTAACCCGGCAGATGTTCCGATTACCACAATGCCCTCTGCGTCTACATCCAAATCTGTGCCCCGAGATGCCAATGTTACACTCCCAAGCCGCGCAACGTCGTTATCGCGCAGCGAATACTCGATTAATTCGTCCCCACACAGCAGCCCCAACCATTCCCCAGAGCTTGCGATTCTAACCTGCGCGGGTCCGCAATCGGGGGTTTCAATGTCGTTCGCGCCGGATTTGTTCAGCGACCCTGTGCCATCAATCACCCACTGTTCAAGTCGAAAATGCGTCTTTGCTCCTCGCGGCTGATTGGCATCTAAGAGGGAAGTTATTCCACTCGACGAAACGGTCGCGTCGACATAGCGAAAATTAGGACTCTCCGCCTCAATATGATGCAAAAGCACAACATCTGCGCCGTCGACTCTCGCAGACCATATCCCATTCGCTCCGTCGATAGCAAATAAATAGTCCTTTACGCGTAATAGTTTTTCTGCGCCGCGGTTTGTGGCGGAGCACCATCCCCGAGCGTTGCCCGAGACTGAGACGCGGCACACACCGCCTTGTCTTCCGACGAGAACCTCGTCCTCGTCCCACTGCACGGCGCTGGTGACGACTGGAATTACAATCGTCCTCATGCCCAATATGTTGAGCATGCCGTTTTGCGCCGTAAAGACTCGAATTTCATCCGCCCCGGCTTTATAAACGCGATCGTTCGCGGCGAGCAACATGTCGCTATTTCCGATCCCGTATTCGATCTTTAGCGATGAGAGCGTCGTCATAGCGTCCGGGTTAGATATATCGATGGAGAACAACATCATACTGTTGTCAGTCGGCATGGGGTCGGTACGAACCACTACATACATCTTGTCGTCATCTGCGGACATCGCATTTATATACGCATTGTCGCCTATACGGAACTCTGACGGTGTGGAGAGCCCGTTTTCAAGATCAACCTTAATAATACCGGTAGTCATCTGAACATATGCGATAGTTCCGACGACGACAAGCTTCTGTGCCTGCTGTTCCCCAAATAGGGCGATGCTCTCTCCTGCCCACTTATTGTCGCCCCCTCGACCGATCGAGACTAACGCCCCTTTCGGTGGGGATTGATTTCTATCGTATAGCACGGCATATATTCTCTCCCTGGCCACCGTCATGCTCACTACCCGCCAACTGCCAGCGACGATCTGGTTGCATAAGACTCGATCCTCAAGAATTGGTCCTTCCTGACTCGCCATATCGAACAACAAGATAGTTCCCGCGGAGGTACTGATTGCTAGAGTCTTCTCGACGATCTCGATGGCTGAAACACTCTCGCCATCCGGAACAGATCGCGGAGGTATTGTTGACCACTTATTGGAATCCAGATCAAGTACGCGAACGTCTGTCTCCTCAATCTCAACCACAAGCTTGGCGGCTGATGCTGCAATTCGCTTCACCATCGCTGGAAATTCGATCTCGGCCTTTTGCTCCACACCATCCGCGGAATAGACAATTACCTGTTTCTCGGAAGCAATGTAGAGTGTCCCATCGTCTGTCACCGCGACGTCGGATATCCCTCCACCAATAGTGATGCGATTGAGGGCGCCTGATGTCCACGTACTCATCGAATGTGCTTGAGACGGAGAAGCATACATAGTACGACCCAAGACGGCTATCGCTATGATCACCGCGACGATCTGGCGAACCATCGTTGCAACCTCCGTTAGCTAAGACAGCGTTCTCTTCTAGTCTGGTCGTCCACGGTTCGGCCACAGTCATGACTTCGGTCAGTTGACCCTAACGACATGAGTAGACAGAGCATGGTCCGGTCCGATAAGGTGGAGCTACTGACACACCACCGCCGAGGAGCCGGACCATGCCAGGGCAGGGTAGCACAGACGTCGCACGGACGCGCAAGCGCCGCCAGTGGCCCTGGACGGAGAGTACTCGGTAGGTGTGCGATTTCGAGGAGGCGAGGGCGGCGAAGGGGTCGCAGCGGAAGTTCGCCCAAGAGCACGGCATCCCCCTTGGGACGCTGCAGTACTGGCTCGAACGCAAGGCCGGACTGGACGCGGCGCCGGAGATTGTGGCGTTTTTCGAGAGCCCGACAGGCTTGGCGTACCTGCACCGGCCCGGGATGGCGGCCATGTTCCGGTTCGGTCAAGTGGGGTCGTGCGGCGCGGACCAGGTGGGCGCGTTCCTGAAGCTGGCCGGGCTGGGGCCGTTCGTTGCGGCCTCGCACGGGACGCTGCAGGCCGTCGCCGGCCAGATGGAACATCAGATCGTGGCGTATGGTGTCGCGGAGCGACCGAAGCTGGCGACGGGCATGGCGCGCCGGCCTTCGACAACTACATCGCTGCCGCACGTGATCGTCTGCAGGCAGCCCAGGTCGCACTTCAGGCTGTCGTGGAGCCGCCTGGCTGCGCTGACCGTCATCCACAACGATCACATTCGCAGGCCCGACGGCACCACGCCCGCCCAGCGCTTCTTCGGTGCACCGCACGATGCCTTGTTCGAATGGCTCGTCGACCACCTTGACCTGCCCGCCAGACCCCGCTCACGCACGAACGCTCGTGCCGCTTGAACGCCTCAGGTGACCGAAGTTATGACCAAGGCCGCCGGGCACGATCGAGTTGCATCCTTCCTAGCCCTCACCGAAGCAACACGATCGGCCCCACTTGCGCAACCCCCGTCTTGCCCGTCCCCTTATGCCCCACATACACCCCATACTGATCCACCACCGCCAAGTCGATCTGCCCGTTGCTCGTCGTCGACCAGTCCGCCCACTTGAACGCCCCACCATCGAACATCACGCTCACCATCGTCCCGCCGACCGCGGCTGGCAACGCTCCCTCGTACCGCCACACCTCGCCGGAGCCCTCGCGGAACTGGAATACCACGTCCACGCCCGGCGCCGCGCGGCCCTCCCGCCCGAGATGCTGATCGGTTCCCTCGTCCCGCTCTA
>JBDTPK010000395.1:0-3630 GCA_039932735.1 Nitrospirota bacterium | reverse complement strand
CCGGGAAAAAGTGTTGTGAAAGATGTTTTGAAATGAGTGGGGAGAACGGGGGAAGCCTGAAGAAAATGAAGGAAGGGATGAAGCGCATTTCCACAGTGTTCATACGGTGTTACCCATGTTTTCTGGATGTTACGCGAGAAGCTCACAATGGTTTAGCAAACCGTTGCCTTCGGCCGCTCGGGCACCTGTCCACTGGTCTCAACTATGTGCGGGGTTCCCATTTATCTACGATGCAGGTCGATGATCATAGGAAGGCCAGCAAGCGAGCCGTGATCTTACCCCAGGCTAGCACAGTGATCTCTGAGTTAGCCTGCCACACCACGAGAGGTGACCCCTATGGTTGGATGCCTCCGACGCGCGTATCCTGTGACGACAGGGAACGACATCTCTCGACAGAGATCTTCGATGTGCTCGGTCTGTGACAGAGCCCCCTGGTGGAACAGGCGAACGGGTGAAGTGCCTGTGCTTTTGCACAAAACCAGGACAACCGATCGGAGGAAAGAGAGTGTCGAGCCCGAGCGGTTGGCCCAGCGGCTCACGATCCGCGTATTCGTTGCGGATCTAGAATAGCTCCTGCCATGCGGTACCAAAGAGAACACCATTGGCTTGTTGCGCTGATACTTGCCCAAGGGACTGACTTCTCGGGCTCCACGCAGCGCGAGTTAAAGGCCATCGCCCATCGCCTGAACACGCGTCCAAGAGCATGTTGCCACTTCGCCAGGCTTCCAGAAACCCTAGCAGGCTGAAGGAAGCTTCGGTTGATGCCAAAACCGTGCTTGGGAATTTTCTGTACGGTGCTGAAGACAGAATAACTTCAGAATGCTCAAAAAGGCCAGACTTGTCACCCGCCCAACCCTGGCACGCCGAGACGCGCCTTGTCCCAGGCAAGGCCGCAGCGAGCGAAGGGCGAGGCGTACGTTTTGGTACATTGAGCCTCTGAGCGACGCAAGAACACCACTGGCGGACTTTTTCCGCATCCTGCAAGAGGAGATTTCAAAACCGTTCGAAGTGTCACGAGGGCACACGACAGATGACCGAATCCGTCATTGGTCGGAAGCTGCCGATCGTCGCAGATCGTCCGGCATTGGAAGTTGCCAGTCGGGCAATCGTGCGTCCCGCACCCCGCAATGCCGGTATTGGCGCAACCGGCATCCTTCTTGACAGAAGCCACCGGTTGTTGCCTCGAGCCGACCTGATTGGCTCAATGCCTCATTGAACCAATCAGGTCGCGGCTGGCGGTGTGGTCAGAGGCACGGCCTGCGCTCAACCAGGTCCGAGCGTTCCCCTGGGTGCCTTGGCTAATCTAGCCGTCTGACGACGATGGATCGCGGCGCGCTTCGAGGAGCCGGGCCTCATCCGGGGACGCTGAGGCCATGTAAGCTCCCCACGGAGTGACCGTGCCATCAACCCATACCATCCATGGTGTCACCTTGTCGCGCTTGGTCGTCCACACGATGGCGTCCCTTTTTCATCGGCACAACGCGGTCATCAAGTAAGCATGCGTTCCAGCGGGGGTTCTGTTGGGCCTTGAATGGCTGAGCACGGTTCGCTCCAGCTAGAACGTGAACCTGCCCCGCGAATACACGTCAGGTTATTCGAACCCTTCAGTCGCGTATCTGCTTTTCCTCCGTTACCTCGTGGCGAACAGCAATGCCTGACAGGCTCCTAACTGGCTCCCTGTATCTCTTTGGGCGAATCCCTGTATCTAAATGGTGAGGTGCATTTCTGATTTTCTTTCTCTTGCTCAGCCAGCGCACAAGTTGGTTCCCCATCCATGTTTCCTCGTGCAACGCGAAACCGCATGAACTTGCGAAGTATTCCATTCCTGCCCTGCGCAATGCATTCGGTTATCTGAGTGTGGCTTAGCGAGGGCATGGGTCTTGGATACTGACTTCATCCTCGTAAGGGGAATTTCTTTGCGAGAGGGAGATATGCCGAGAGCATTACAAAGAGAGGAGCATGGCTGGAGCCTGACAGAGCTCCTCACCGTATTGGCGATCATGGGCATCATGGCCGTGTTGGCTGGGCCGAGTTATCAGTCGTTACTCGCAAGGGTCCAGGCGCGTAGCGCCACCGTAGAGATTGCTTCGGAGCTTCGGCTCGCCAGGCAACTGGCGATGGCCAGGCGAGAGCGTCTTCGAGTCATATTCGATCGAGGGGGTCGTACGATCACGCTTCGACGTGCAGATGCCGAGGGCATCCTTCACGTCTATGACTATGCGGACAAGGGAGTGGTTGTGGAAGAGCCCACTGCGGGCCCTGAACTGTTGTTTCATCCCAGTGGTCGATCGGTGACTCCGACAACCATTCGCGTCCGCGACAGTCAAGGCCGGGAAACCGTGTTTACGGTGAGTATCATCGGAAGAGTGTCCGTCTCATGATACGGGATCGATTATTTCATGCAGAGGGTGGAGCCAGTTTTGCCGAAGTACTGGTGGCGATGACGCTGACGTTGATTGGGCTGGTCGGTGCCATGGGGGCGTTTCAGGCAACAGAACGGATTGTTCGAACGGGGACATTGGCAACGCGTGCCCTGGCAATGGCGGAGTCACGAATTGAAGTCAAGCGATCTGTGAGATGGGATCGTCTCTTGCTGGACGACCTGAATCACGATGGTGTGACGGACCTTGTCATGCATGACGATGGAGTCGGCGGCGATGTGCTCGCAGGTGACGGGGTGTATTCAGGTCGTTGGGACCAGGATGGAGTCCAACTCATCTGGACGTTGACGCCGAGCCATTCCGGTTCGCTATCGGCCTCAGGGCACGTCCAGATTGAGGCTCGCGCAGTCTATGCCGCCGGTGAGAGCCAGCGTGAATTACGAGTTGGTACCCTGCGGGCCAATCCCATGTTCGTTGGGAGTCGATAACGTGATGCCACTGGAAGGAGACAGGATGCGAATCGGGCGACAAACACGAGGCATGCCCCAGAGAATGCGGACGGAGACGGGGACCAGTTTGGTCGAGATGATGTTTGCTATGGCGGCTGGGCTGGTCGTCTTTGCCGCTACGCTTCAAGCCCTGTCCTATTTCCAGCAACAGTTTATGAGGCAACAACGTGAGGTTGCGCAACAGCAAGATCTTCGCCTGGGATTAGAAGTGCTCGAACAGGAATTGCGGCTGGCAGGGTCTGGTTCCCTCACTACCGTGGCGTCGGACTCAGTCGAGTTTTCGGCGAATCTGCAAGGCTTCTCGACGACGGTCACGGCGACGGTGGCGGTCGGCCAAACGGCTTTGTCGGTCGAAGACGGACGTGGGTGGGGTGATCGGAAAACGATTGTGGCCTGTTGGGCTGAGCGTTGCGAGACGCTTGCCCTGGCTCGTGATGGACAACGACAACTGCTGACGATACGGCACCCGCTGACAAGGGCGATTCCATCTGGAGCCTTTGTCTCCCTCCTGAATCATGTTCGCTACTACAGTCGTCGTGATGGCCAGGGTGTTCTGAGGTTGCTGCGGCAGGTCGATGGCGGCGCGAGTGTCATGGTTGGAGATATCAGGGAGGTTCGGTTTTCCTACTGGGATGAAAACGGGCAGGTTGCGACACAGCCGCCGCTTGTCAGGCTGATCGTAGTTGAAGTGATGATGTCTGATCGAGGAATTCGTGCGGTTCGAGAAATCAGCCTCAGGA
>JBDTPK010000394.1:0-3631 GCA_039932735.1 Nitrospirota bacterium | reverse complement strand
TCTCCTGACTTTGAGCAATCATTGGCGTATACTGTGTGTAGTGTTCGGTTGAAAATGTGCATGGCACTGAACGCCAATGGTGGCAGGCATTCTCGATGTGTTGATGGTGGCCACGATTTTAATGCGAGACCACACATGGCCTCCAGACGAACCAAAGGTTACGACTGAATAAACGCATTTCTGTCTTAACCGGACACGACTGGAATACTATACGTCCGAACCCAGTCGAGTACGATATAAGGAAAACCAGCTCTGCCGGCTCTTTGAACAAGGCATATCGGGAAAGGTAGAGAAACGTACGTGAGCAATCTAGCCAAGTTTGATGTCATCCGCCTCTACCTACGCCAGCAATTCCCCAAACATCACATTGCCGATTTCGAGGAAGGCACCAGCCGCGCGCATGTCTTTCGTATCGATGGGCCGCATGGCCACCCCCTCCATTATGCGGTCATCGGTCTGGACTTGTTGCTCGACCAAACTGCCGAAGGGTTGCATCAAACTCTCCTGTCATCCGGCTTGGGAGATAAGCTGAAAGAATCTGGAACTTCACCTGTGACGCTCTTGAAGACAGGGCTCAGCAGTGAAGGTACGATAGCCCTAGCCTGATCACGACTGAGGCACATCAGTCCAACTCCTGACGTTCGAAGCCCCGGCGATGACCGTTCCTCTCAATGACCCTCTCATCCTATGTTTGTTGCGTTCACAAGAAGGTGTCCTCCCCCTCTCTATCCTTCGATGTCGGGCGTTGTACGGGCACAAGAGACCAACATTCTTCACCCCTGCTCTATTCCTGGAGCACACATCCTACGTGGATGCACCATCCCTCTCACGTATCCGCCAACGACGATATGTTGACAGCCGGAAATCCAATCCGTAAGAATGCTGACATGGCCTATCGCGTGGTAATTGAACGACTGGAGTTTGAAGGGCACTGCGGGGTCACGGCGGCGGAGCGGCAGCGACCACAGGCGCTCGCAATCGATGTGGAATTGGATTGTGAAGGAACCGCTGCCGAGGCTGCTGACCAGATCAACAAGACGGTGGACTATGCCCAGGTGAGCAAGCGAATCGTCGAATTGGGCGAGAATCAGGACTGTGCGCTACTGGAAACGTTCACGGAACAGGTCCTTGCGATGTTGTTCAAGGAATTCCCGGTGATGAAAGTCTTTCTCTGGCTCAGAAAGCTGACACCTCCTCTCTCACACATGACCGGATCCGTTGGGGTGAAGGTGGAACGAAGCCGTACGGCAGATCAGCTGCAACAGACTGATCTAGTTCCCTCGTTGTTCTTAGCGCAGCAGCTCCAACTCTACCGATTGCCCAAAGGCCGAGCGCTCGACGTCGCGGCCGGGTCTGGACGCCATGCGCTCTATCTGGCTTCGCACGGGTTTCAGGTCGATGCCATGGACCACGATGAACAGGCCATGGCACAGCTCGCTGCCACGGCGACACAACGGAACCTCCCGAACCTTACCGTCAGAACGGTGGACCTTGAACGAACGACAGATGAACGGCCGGAGTTTCCGAAGCAAGAATATGATGTCATCGTCGTGTGCTTCTATCTTCATCGCCCCCTATTTCCCGCGCTCATCGAATCGCTAAAACCGAACGGGGTCTTACTCTACGAAACGTTCACCATCGACAACCACTTGCGACATCGCCATCCACGCCGTCGGGAGTTTTGCCTCGCGCACAACGAATTGCTTCGGCTCACATCCAGTCTCCGTGTGTTGTCGTACGACGAAGGCGAACACGACGGCAGCCAAGGACCCGGTTCTGTCTTCACCGCGCGACTCGTCGCGCAACAAGCAGGTCCTAGCAGCCTGCCACACGCGTCGACATGAGTCGTATCGATCTCCATCTCCATACGACCCACTCCGATGGAAGTCTCTCGCCGACTGCGGTACTCCAGCTTGCCCACAAAGCCAATGTGACGGCGTTGGCCATCACAGACCATGACATTGTCACAGGCATTCCCGAAGCCCTCGCAGCCGGAGCTGAGCGAGGAATTGAAATCATTCCTGGCGTGGAAATCAGCTCCTGCGTGGGGAATAGCGAGCTCCATATCCTTGGCTATTGCATAGATTGGCAAGACTCGGAACTGAATCGACGATTGGCTACCTTGCGCGCGAGTCGACATACCCGTAATCCAGAGATCATCGAACGGCTTCGCGCATTGGGCCTAGACGTGACCTATGAAGAAGTGCGGGCTTTAGCCGGCACGGACTCGGTCGGCCGGCCGCATATTGCGCGACTCTTGATGGACAAGAAGTATGTCACGTCCGCCAAAGATGCCTTTGACCGGTATCTGGCCGAAGGACGCCCAGCGTATGTGGCGCGTGAACTGCCCCAGCCGGCGGACGCCATCGCCTGGATCAGAGCCGCAGGCGGCGTGGCTGTGCTGGCCCATCCTACCTGGGCCAAGGTGTCTACGGAAGGGCTGAACGCACTCCTGACGACTTTGAAAGCCGAAGGCCTTGGCGGCATCGAAGTCCACTACAGCACGCACACGAAGCGACAAACGATGGAGTACCTCGACCTGGCCAAGCGGCTAACCTTATTGGTAACCGGTGGAAGTGATTTTCACGGTATCACCAAACCGGACATCGAAGTGGGTGTGGGCCGAGGCGGATTGAATGTTTCCGATAAGTTGCTCGATCCGATCAAAAAATCCGCCCTCTCCATTAATCGTTCGTAAGGAGTGCGCGACAGTCGCGGTCTGAATACCGAAGCCTAAAGCGCGGGGTTTGAATTTCTGAACAGGGTAGCCTCTCGTCTTTAGTCTTCAGGCCGCCGTTCATTTTCCCCAATTCGTTGACTCTCCCATTCCGTCCGCTACACTTTGAGACATTCCAGGACAGCCTCAAAGATTCCTACGTCGAAATCCTGGACTTGGATTGCTCCCTATACCTTTGCCATCTTGGCCGTGCTCTTAGCCGGCCCCTTGCTGAGCAACCTGGCCTGGGTCCAATCTGTCTCGGTCCCGTATCTGCAGCTCAGTGGACCTCATGTCATTCGATTGGTAGCCAACCTCCTCGCGCCACCATCCTCTGGGCTCTTGCTTTCACTGCCACTCAGCACATCGCAGATATCGGCCGAGCAGCAAGCTTTATCCGTTCCCTAATCCTTCCCGCTTACGACCCCCATCGTCGTGCTCTTCGCCCATAAAGTGTTCAGGATCGTGGGTTTCCCACCGCTCAACCAGATAGGGCCCTCTCGATTCGCCATAGGCTATGCCATCGGTCTGGTTGGATCCGGTCTCTGGCTCACAGCGACCGAGATTCTGAACCGAAGTTCGCTGCGCAAGCCTTCGCCCCCCAGCCAGACACGACACCAAGGGGCGCAGGCGCTCTCTGAAGACGAGGACACAGGGCAAGGAGGAGAGGCAGAGGCTCCGCCAGGGCCAAAGAGTATAGCCGCCACGTCAACGATCTATAACTCCACATCAGGCATGCTCGGGCGCTACAGGATGCTTGAGTTCTAACTTCAAGTGCAACACTTCAAGCCCGGCTGGGTGACGGTGTTGCCATGCGAACGAGCTCCTACCGACACATGCGTGCCGAAGGACGTGAAACTTTGCGCCTGGGCCTGGCCCACGGCCATTCATTGCGGGCGAGGGCGTCGGTCGTGG
>JBDTPK010000393.1:0-3635 GCA_039932735.1 Nitrospirota bacterium | reverse complement strand
ACTGTCGCCAATCCGGCATCGTCTTTGGTATGTTTGAGGATTCCGGTGAAAATCGCGACCTTCCCACCCGGCAACGCGAAGGCATTGACCATCTTGTCGTCTTGAATCACTGCGAATTCCCACTGATACTCCGGCTTATTCGCGGCTTCAGCGATGTTTCGTCCCACGCGATGTACCAACTCGTTGATGTCTGCGTTATCGCTGAGCGGCGCGGCGCGCAAGACCTCGCGGAATGCGCTCAATCCGAATTCCAATTCCTTCTCTTCGGAGAAAAAAATCACTTGATCACGCGCCGTGCCAGGCGCCCGGTAACAACCGGTCAGGCTGCCAAACAGACTCAGTGCCGTCCCAACCCCAAGGGCCATGCAGAGGCGCATCGCCCCCTGAGCCCCCAAAGCCAACATCGCTCGGCGTCCGATCGGCGTCGCGAGGAATGTGTCGATGTTGCGATCTGATCTTTGAACCATGGCGGATCACGTCAATGAACACCAACTGGGTCAATGAGCTATGTCGATTACGGCATCCATAGATACATGAACTGCGGCGTTCCACCCCGCACCATCGTCAGCAAGTCCAAGTTCGCTAATCCAGTAATACCTGAACTCGTCCCGAACAGGCGCGAGTAGATATTGTTCTGATACTCTCCCCGCCGCCCATAGGTCACGACCCGCGCTTCGGTGAGGCCTGCTTTCTTCCTGGCCATCTCGAGCGCGTCATCGAGATACCCGATTTCGTCGATCAAGCCTGCCGCCTTGGCCTGATCTCCAGAATAGATCCTGCCGTCAGCCAGCTTCTTGATTTGCTCAGCCGACAGATTGGGACGCCCCTCCTGTACCACGGCCAGGAACCGTTGATAGAACGAGTCGATCACGCTTTGAAAAATCCCCCGCTCCTCTGGTGTCATGACCCGGAATGGTGAACCCATGTCCTTGCGGGGGCCGGACGTGATGGCGTTGGCCTCGACACCAACTTTTTCGAGCAACCCCCTGGCATTGACGGCCAACATAATGACGCCGATACTGCCCGTCACCGTCGAAGGATGGACCAAAATACTATCCCCGGCCATGGCCAGGTAGTAACCCCCTGAGGCCGCCACATCCATCATCGAAATAACCACAGGGATCTTTTTCTTGATCTTGAACTCCCGTAACTCGTGATACAGGATGTCTGAAGCGGTCACGGTCCCGCCCGGACTGTTAATGCGAACGACCACGGCTTTGATCTTGTCATCCTTCGAGGCCCTCGTCAGCTCTTCCTTGAACATGGCCACCATGTTGGGATGTGGAATGAGACCCTCTTCATCGTGCGAACTAATCACCCCTGACAGATCGAGCAACAGCACCTTTCCATCGCCCGTACCGCTGAGCTGCGTTTCCTTCACCGGCCCCGATGGCTCGATGAGATTGATCGTAATGCAGCCGGCTTGCAGACCAATAACTGCAAGGAGGCAGAGCCGAATAAGCATTGGGTACAGGCTAAACATGCTGTTTCTCCATTAATTGAGTAAACGTGGTGAATAAATAGGCGGAGTCATGAGGTCCGGGGGATGCCTCGGGGTGATACTGTACCGAACACACCGGGTGATCGACACAGGCCAATCCTTCAACCGAGTGATCGTTCAGACTTAAATGTGTCACCAGGATTTGACCGAACGAGGTATCGACGATGGGCGAGCGTTCCGGCATCGCACTGATCGGCCCGGCCACCGCTACCGCGAAATTGTGGTTTTGCGACGTGATCTCGACTCGTCTTGTCTGGAGGTCCATGACCGGGTGGTTCGTCCCGTGATGGCCGAACTTCAACTTATAGGTCTTGAGCCCCAGCGCGAGACCGAGAATCTGATGCCCTAAACATATGCCGAAGATGGGGCGGTGCCCAATCAATTTCCGCACGGCATCGATCGCGTAGGGTACTCCCTCCGGGTCCCCAGGACCGTTCGAGAGAAAGATCCCATCGGGCTTGAAGGCGTCAACTTGCGCCGCGGTGGTCGAAGCTGGAACGACGGTCACCTCACAACCCACATCGACCAGCCGGCGAAGCATATTCAGTTTCACCCCAAAATCATAGACAACGACATGCCACCGCCTGCTCGCACCGACCCGTGGCTTGTCGCCGAGCGAGGGTGCCCACTCCTTTGTTCCTTCCGTCCATCGATAGGCCTTCTTGCACGTGACAGCGGTCGCCAGATCGCGCCCAACGATGCTGGGAGCGGCCTGTGCCTTCTCGACGGCCCGGCGTGGATCTCCGTCGACATGGGTGATGAGACCCTGCTGCGACCCATGTTCGCGCAGGTGGCGGGTCAGGGCTCGCGTATCTAACCCCTCGATGGCGACAATTTTCGCCTCATGCAAATAGTCTTGTATCCGCTGTCGGCTGCGCCAGTTACTGAAGAGTCGACTCGACTCTTTCACGATGAATCCCTCAGCCCAAATCTGCCGCGACTCGGTATCCTGCGGTGTCATTCCATAGTTTCCAATATGGGGAGACGTCATGGTAATGATTTGTCCCTTATACGAGGGATCGGTCAAGACTTCCTGGTAACCGGTCATGGCCGTGTTAAACACGACTTCTCCCACCGTCTCCCCTTCGTATCCGAGTGCACGACCTTCGAACATCGTGCCATCTGCCAGTGCCAACCAGGCTTGTTTCACGTGAGTGCTCCGTCCCGGTAAAGCGACCGTTTTGCCTTGATGCCGATCAAGAGCATACCCAGTACCAGATCAATCATATAGATCCAGCGAATCGGCTTGAGTAGACGAAACAAGGCTTCGAAGGCCGCCTTCTTCGTCGCCTCCTCGTGCGCCGCAAAGGCCTGAGCTTGGAGTGCCGCAGCGGAAGGGTGCAGCCACACAATGATGAGTCCCGCAATCGCCGTCATCCCAGCCAACACCGCCATCTCACCCCGGCCGACCGTCACTATCGGACTTCCGCTCCACCAGCGATACCACAATGCGGCCCACAGAATCGCCAACGCCACGATCATGAAACGATGAAAGCCTTCGAAGGCCCGCGTCACAAACAATCCGCCTGAGTCCTGCCCGCCGAACGTATTAAAGACTGCGGGAATGACCGCCCCGATAAGCGCCATTCCACCGCCGACCCATAGGGCCAGCGCCAGCCATTCAAGCGTGAAGCAGCAGACCATCCCCCAACGAGGCGTACGCAGCACCGGGCTACTGCTCTGCCCGACCGGTCTCGAATACTACCCGGCCACCCACGATCGTCGTCGTCACCCGGCCCTTTACCTTCCATCCGGCAAACGGAGTATTTCGGCTCTTTGAGCGGAACTTGGTCGGATCAACCTCCCACTGTTCCTGCTGATCGACGATCGCCACATCGGCATCGGCCCAGACCGCCAGCGTGCCTTTGACCAATCCAAATGCCTTTGCCGGAGCCGTACTCAACTTATCGACTGCCGACTCCAACGACAAGACCCCCTCATCTACCAGCGCGAAGGTCAATGGCAATGCCGTCTCCAGTCCGACGATCCCGAACGGCGCTTCGGTAAATCCCAGCTGTTTTTCCTGGGATGCATGCGGAGCATGATCCGTTGCAATGACATCGATCGTGCCGTCACGGAGACCTTCCTTGATCGCCTGGACATCCTTCCAGGTCCGAAGCGGGGGATTCATTTT
>JBDTPK010000392.1:0-3637 GCA_039932735.1 Nitrospirota bacterium | reverse complement strand
TGGTGATAAGAAACCCATAGTCGATGACAGTCCCTGAGGGCACCTGAATCGTAATAGCGAACGTATTGTTGGTGCGAACCAGCGGAGTCTGCATCGCCTTGTCCGGCACAATAGTTCCCGGAGGCCGCATCGTATCGGGTGCCTGTTGCCACCCATTGATCCCCCAGACGAGCCAGACTTCTCCTGCCTCGGGAGCGTGGTAATGGAACTTAAATGTAATGAGTTGCAATGATATATTGTCGCTTCGACTTACCTCTTGGGCTGCTCTCGCCTCATGAGTAACCAGAAAAAGAGGACCGACAAGACAAAGACAAAAAACCATGAAACAAGAGAGCGGAAATGTGGGCCACAGTATTTCGTGTAATACGAGTCGATGCTTATAATTCATCGCTGTACGCATAAGTAGTGCTGTTAGGAAAACGGACTCTCGATTCATAGCCGGCGGACTTAGGAACAGACACACACCTTGAAAGCGCTTTCTCGAAGACGGGACACCTGGGGCATGAAATCAAAGTATCTGAACCCACCGCCCCACTGAGTAATTTTCGATAAGATCATCGTCGGCGTCTGATCGCAATATCGCAATACATGAAGTGGGCCAAGGAGAAATACACCGCCTCCCAGTCCTGTTCGAGACATAACTCGTTAACAGCATGAATAACACCATAGGGTGTGCACTCTACAGGTGACCAGTAGGTGTAATCATTGAATATGAGAAAACCACTTTCAGTTAGCTTAGATGTTGCGGCTTGGATATCTCGTTTAACCCCCTCATACTTATGATCACCATCTATATAGATAAAGTCAAAATACCTTTCTGGAAACCCTTGAAGGATTGTCGATGAGTCTCCTTCGTGCAAACATACTACGTCAGCATCTATGTCAGATTGGAATTGTTCTCGAATAGAATATCCTTGTAAATTAAGATCAATTAAATGCAGCTTCGTAGGCCGACAAATCTCTAGAATACTCTTAGAAAATTTCCCCGTTTCCACCCCAACTTCGGCGCAAATCCCACCGACTTTCATTCGGCAAAGTGCGGATTCTCGATCTGGGAGAATGCGACAATTCTCGAGATGTCGCTGCGTGAGCATAGGCATTAGCGGGAAACTGACCAGACCAATGGAGTTCCTATAGTTCTCCATTTCCTTGAACCATGCCGTCCGTGCTTTTTCAAGCTGATTATCAAATTCACTCATTAGTAGCCTCCGTTCATGGAGTTGCATCCAGGAATAAAGATCGAAAACGTTGTCGTATTCATCAAAAGCCTGTGGAAAATACCGACTGGGCGACCGAATTCGTTCGATCTCCCCAACACACATGACGTCACGGCAGCACTCTTTTTATCCACAGACTTGCCCTTAAATTTTTCGCACAGCGCGGCATTTTCTCCGCCAGCATACCTCGATAGAAGTCCGTGTAGGCCGTCCGTGGGTCAGAGCCCGATCAACTCCGAGTATAACGCTTCATACTGCGGCGCAATCCGTGACCAACTGAGTTCCAAGGCGCGCGTGCGAGCCGCTTCGGCCATGGTCCGTCTGACATCCGGGTGTTGGGCGAGATACAGCAGCGCCTCCGTATAGCGATTCACATCGTTCCGTTCAATCAAAATGGCTTCCGATCCGGGGAGATAGGCTTTGACACCGGGCAACAGAGTTGAGAGAACAGGTAATCCGCAGGCGATTCCTTCCAAGAGTGCATTGTTCGCCGTGGCCTTGGTAAGAGGCAGGAACAGGATATCCGCTTCCTGGTACAGTTTTAGCAAGGCCAGGTCATCGACCCCCTTATGAAGGATCACGTTAGACAGATCTTCAAGCCCTGTGGCCCTGGGTGAGACCACGTGGAACTCGATGTGATGATGATCTCTGAGTTGTGTGGCGACGCGGCGGACCGTGCGATAGTCCCGGTAGTTGTGCCCCACCGAGATACAGCGAACCTTCCTGTCATGTAGGAGTCGTTCCATCGGCCGAAAGAAATCCGTATCGATGCCGTGCAAGATGAGGCGCACGTTCTCAGGTGTCGTCAGCGCAGATAAGAAGTCCATCTGCTCGGGAGCGACCGCGATGACGCGATCGAATCGCGCCACCACGTCTTTGCGCAGGACGGAATCCAGCACCTCGGGAGGCTGATGGTAGGACACCACCAAATGCGGTCTGACTCTCCGTGGGAGAGAGGAGAGCCGTGGAACGAACTGTGCGGCGTGTTCACCATCGAGATAATGCACCACCAACTCTCGCCGAGAAAAACATGCGGTCAGCGTCGTCAGTTCTCCGCGCAAGTCGCTCAAGTTGTACCACGCCATGTCTTTTCTGCGGACCCAATAGCGAAGCCACTCTCGTACGACGCGGCTCTGCAGCGGAAACTCCGAGTCGTTTTCCTGGACAAGTTGTGTCGTGAATCGATATCGACCGTCGTCCACGAATTTCAGAAACTGATTGATGCCGGCGTATTGCCCCCAATGTGGGTACCAGGTTCGGACGATACGGATCGTCGCCCGCTTGTCGACCTCGTCCGTGTGAGGGCGAGGAGGAGGCACCGCGTGAGGTGGCGCAAATTGGCGTACAGGAGCTGGGCCGGTCTCAGCAGCGGCCTGGGTGGCAAGGTCTGCGGCCAAGTGTCCGAACCGCTTCCGACCGTTCCATAGGGTCATGGGGCTGACGAATGCGCCAGCGAGCTCGGCCAGGACCAGAAACCGCGTGGCCTTGCCGGGCCGACGAAGACGTCGGGCCATCCATTTCCACCCCCAGTCCCGCAGGACAAAGCGTACCAGCGAGAGACGACTGACCGTGCGCTTGCGGAAGCACATGAGGAGATAGAGACCGAATGCGCGGCCATGGTCGAAGACCTGGGTGCGCACCGTTTCAAGATCACGTCTCGGCGTGTACCACGTGAGAGCCGACGGTTCATACACCAGTGTGTGTCCCAGAGCGACCAGGCGGTGCAACAACTCGACCTCGCCTCCGCCACTGGGGAGATCCACGGCGAAGCGGGGGTCGAATTGGCCGATCATGATCAGCGTCTCGCGATGAAAGGCCATGTTTGCGCCGCTGCCGAAGCCGTTTGCCCACAAGAGCTCACGGTCACCCAACTGCTGCCGTCTAATGACTCGACGATCGAGACCCCGGCCCAAACCGTACCCGCCATGCTCGAACCGAATTTGAGCGTCTGTCTCAAGTTCGGCCGGCGCGACGAGCCCGGTGACGGCCTTGACGCGTGGCAGGGTCAGGGTGGATCCAATGACAGTGAGCCACTGGCGGTCAGGGTAGCTATGGGGAGCGATAAAGGCGACCAACCTGTGTCGTGCCTCGGCAATTCCACGGTTGCGCGCACAGGCGAGACTCGCGTGCTCGCAACGGATGTATCGCACTGTCGAATATGTTTGCCATTCGGAGCGGTCTCGTGGGAACGTCCCATAGTCGATCAGGAGCACTTCGTACTCCGGATACTCCAAATGGTGGAGGCGGTGCAACACCGTGCTTACCCTGGAAATAGAATTGTCGATGCACACAATCACGCTGACCGGGGGGAGCCCCACGGGCTTCGATTCAGCATTCCCATGCACCGCTCCGAGTACCGCCTGCATACACTGCCAACTGACTTGGTTGTCGAGGGCGCGCGTCACAGATTCGATTGAGAG
>JBDTPK010000391.1:0-3638 GCA_039932735.1 Nitrospirota bacterium | reverse complement strand
ATCTGAACAAGATTCTTGATGCCTCCGTGGCCGCCGATGGCTTTCACATCCCTGAGGGCAAGAAAGGCCACGGCGTCATCGACCTGACAAAGATTGATTTTGAAGCGCTCGCGAAGCGCTTTGGGAAGTCGAAGACCAAGAATATCGACCTTGAGCAACTGAAGGCTGCCATCCGCTCCCACCTCGACAAGCTGATTCGTCTCAACCGAACTCGAGCCGATTACCTCACGAAGTTTGAAGAACTCATCGAGTCTTACAACGCGGGTAGCCGGAACATCGAGGACCTCTTCGCCGAACTCCTGGCCCTCAGCCGCACCCTCAACGATGAGCAACAGCGCCATGTGCGGGAACGTCTGTCCGAAGAAGAGCTGGTGGTGTTCGACATTCTGACACGGCCTGCACCGGAGCTGGGCCAGGAAGAGCGTGCGGAAGTGAAGAAGGTGGCGAAAGAATTGCTGGAGAAGCTCAAGCAGCTCTTGGTGATCGAGTGGCGACAAAAAGCAAGTGCGCGGTCACAAGTGAAGTTGGCCATCGAAGAGGTGCTGGATCAGGGACTTCCGCGCACATACTCCCCTGACCTCTACCAACAGAAATGCTCCGCAGTGTTCGAGCACTTCTACGAAACCTACGGAGATCGTGGGGCGAGTCTCTATCAACCAGCCGGATGAGCCTGACGTGATCTCGAAGATTTGGTGCTGAGCGGTTCACGGATTTGTTGTCTTAGCCAAGCCCGGCAGGTACCGAACGGCTAGCACCTGCGAGGCGCACCGCTCGCGCCAGTAGAGCTGTCACTCCCGCGCATGGCCCTACTCCGGCACGCCGGTGCCGGCCTCTACCTCGTGTTTCCTCTGTGAAATGTGCATTGGCTCTCCTCTTCCTGTGAGAAAGCCAACTTCATTTCAACAAAGAGGAACCACGATGGCTACCAACAACAAACCCGCGAACACGCTCCGATGTGGCAACATCAAAGCGACGATCTGGGAGAACTCCAGCGAGAAGGGTCCATTCTTCTCAACGACCTTCTCCCGCCCGTTCAAGGATCAGACCGGGGCCTGGCGCAATGGGACCTCGTTCGGTCTCAACGACCTTGAGGGGCTCGTAACCCTCGCACGTGAAGCCAAGGAGTGGATTGCCGCTCATGTCTTATAGCGCTGAGCTGCTTCACTGGAAAGCCTCCGGCCCTCCAGGGGCTTCCCTCCCCCTTTCTCTCTAATTCTTGTTATCTGAATCACTCGTCCGTGATATTGGACATGCTATGTGTGAAAATCTGTAAAACATTCGGACATTATTGAGGACACTTGTGCTATAAGTATTTGATTCAATTTATATAATATTGGACATGAAAGCAGACATCTTGCATGACAAATAAAAGGAAATGCGAAGAGACTCATCCTTGGATCAAGTACTCCATGGACATCACAGGGCGAACACAATGGCTCTGGATGATGCTAGGAGAAGCGAAGTCCAAGTGCGAACATATTGCGAGAGCAATCCTAGAGCCAGATACTTCAGCGCAACTGCACAAGGTGTATCTGGCAAAAGGAGTGTTGGCCACGACAGCAATCGAAGGCAATACACTTTCCGAGGAAGAAGTCATCAAGCAGGTGGAAAAAACCCTAGAGCTTCCTCCCTCCAAGCAGTACTTAGCTCAGGAAACTCAAAACATCATTGATGCGTGCAACTTCATTCTCGATGAACTCACACAAGGTAGATCGCTGGTCTTGGACGTGGCAACGATCAAGGACTTCAACCACCGCGTGCTAGATAAACTCACTCTTGAGGAAGGCGTGATGCCAGGAGTGACGCGAACACATTCAGTGGTCGTGGCTCAATATCGAGGAGCACCGGCCGAGGATTGCGAGCATCTGTTAGAATGTCTATGCGATTGGCTTAAAAGTGCCACGTTCACACCGCCTCCTGAACAGCCTCAATTGCGCCTAATCTTCGCCTTTCTTAAAGCAATCATTGCGCACCTCTACATCGCCTGGATCCATCCTTTTGGTGATGGCAATGGTCGAACAGCTCGGCTTATTGAGCTCTTAATCTTGGTAACATCTGGAGTGCCAGTTCCAGCCACACAGCTATTGAGCAATCACTATAACTTGACTCGCGCAGAATACTATCGGCAACTTGATCGATCCAGTAAGTCGAGGGAAGATGTCTTGCCGTTTCTCACCTATGCAGTACAGGGCTTTGTTGATGGACTCGTGGCTCAATTGGAATACATTCATAGGCAGCAATGGAAATTGGCTTGGAAAAACTACGTTTCTGCTCAGTTGTTTGGCTTATCGTCGGAAATAAGGGAAAGATGCATTCTCATGGTTATGGCACTATCGGATCATATAGATTCTGTTCCTGTACCGAAGCTACCAGAATTGAATCCACGAGTTGCAGGGTTCTATGCTAGGAAGACGCCAAAAACGCTCTCGCGCGATATCTCTCTCCTCATAAAGAAGGGGCTGATCGAGATGAGTCAAGCAGGTGTAAGGGCAAAAAAGGAAACAGTTTTGGCGTTCCGTCCCTTCGTTGTTCCGCCAAAACCGTAATCAGCATGACATCCTGTGACTCGTGGACTGTCACAATTGATTCGGCAGTAATTCGCCGAGATGCATCGAAGTACTCCACTTCACGGGCTTGGGTTGCGTGTTGTAGTGCCGGATGTAGCGCATGAGCTTGCGTGTGAGATCGGACACCGAGGTAAAAACGCCCCGGGCGATCACGTCGCGTGCGATTTTGGCACACCACAGTTCGACCTGGTTGAGCCAGGAGGAGTACGTCGGGGTGAAATGCAGATGCACTCTGGGATACTCGGCGAGAAACGTATTGACCCGCTCGGTCTTGTGTGCCGAGAGGGTATCGGCGATCACATGAATCTCTTTGCCGTTAGGTTGGGCCGTCACGATGTCGGTCAGGAAGGCGACGAACTCGGCCGAGGTGAGAGGGGGCCACATACGAGGAGGTCTATGTGCACGCCTATGAGACGGTCAGCGCCGCGCACCAAGACGTGGGGCGCTACCTGACATTCTACAACCAGACCAGACCGAACCGAGCGCTTGACGGCAAGACGCCACACCAGGTGTAGTATGACAACCTGCCTGCACGGCTCACCACCGCATAGGCAGCACACGCGAGGCGCCACTTAAGAACGACCATAGGCTGTCCAATCAACCGGAGCCACCTCTTTGCCTCAGGATGCTCGGCCAAGCAACGTTAACCAAAGTGCAATTCCAAAATCCCCGCGAATCGTCTTTCGCGCCCCAGCAACACTTGCGTACCCATATTTCTCGGCCAAATCAAAAAGTACTTCCGGGCCAACCTTCCCACCAAAAACAGCAATTGCATTCGCAAACGCTTGAGCAGGGAAATATATTCTTCCAAACCAAGAGGCCCGCATGCCAGCGATTTCAAGAATGACATCCTCGTTTGCCACTGCTAACTTGCGAACGTTGTCATTAGTAACCGCATTCAGTCCTGTGTCGAGGCTCCTGCCTCTAAGTGCAAGTATCGAAGCGCCGTAAATGTGATTGGTAAGTTGGCCAAACTTTCTTCCTGGCGATCTAAATGTTGAAAAAGACTTGCTCTTCTTATAAATTAGTTGGGCCACCGTCGGGCTCAGTTCGAGCGCTTCCGAGACCGCT
>JBDTPK010000390.1:0-3647 GCA_039932735.1 Nitrospirota bacterium | reverse complement strand
CAGAAGCCGCTTGAGGGAGATTCCGATTGGAAGAAAGAATTTGAGTTGGATTAGATGGGCCTGCTGCACGGTTTGTGGCCTGTTGCTAGAGTCAAAAGTTCCAGCCTAACTCGCGGTCAAGCCGTAGCTATACGCAGTGCGCTGGAAACAGCATCGTCCTACTCATGCACGTGGGTAGTTCATCATTGAAAGTTACGCGCGTAATAAGGCCTGAAGGAATTGCGCCAATTCACAAAACGAGAATACAATGGTGCATCCTATGCGGTGCGTGTAAATTGGGTGAGGAGATGATTGATGTGTATGGCCGAACACGTCGTTGCGGTCTGCCGAGAGAGCGAAGACGTGTGTAAAAGAAGGAGTATGGACTGATGCGTATATTGATCACGGGCGGAGCAGGATTCTTGGGTAGCCACCTGAGTGACTTATTGATTGGAAAAGGGCACGAAGTGCTGGCCATGGATAACCTGATCACGGGTCGAGTAGAGAATATCGCGCACTTAATGGGGAATCCACAGTTCAGTTTTATCAGGTACAACGTCTGCGACTATATTCATGTAGACGGGCAGTTGGGAGCGATTTTGCATTTTGCTTCTCCGGCGAGCCCGCAAGACTATCTGGAGATGCCGATTGCCACGCTCAAAGTCGGGGCTCTGGGTACTCACAAAGTGCTGGGTCTGGCAAAGGCAAAAGGCGCTCGGATGCTGTTAGCCAGTACGTCTGAGGTCTATGGTGATCCATTGGTCAACCCTCAGCCAGAGTCGTATTGGGGGAACGTCAATCCGATCAGTCCGCGAGGTGTCTATGATGAAGCAAAACGCTTTGCTGAAGCGATGACGATGGCCTACCACCGGTATCACGGGGTCGACACGCGCATCGTGCGAATCTTCAATACCTATGGTCCACGGATGCGCCCGCATGATGGACGGGTGGTTTCAAATTTTGTCGTTCAAGCGCTTCAAGGTAAACCGCTGACCATCTTTGGAGATGGCAGCCAGACCCGCAGCTTCTGTTACGCGGATGACCTCGTGCGTGGCATCACGGAACTCCTCCTGATCGATTCCGATAAGTCTGTTGCCGAACGGACCGACAGAGCGAGTTTCCTCACAAAGTCGGAGCAGCCGCTTTCGGAAACAATGCACGATCCTGTGAACATCGGGAATCCGCGAGAACTGACCGTCAAGCAGATTGCGGAGCTGGTACTCAAGCTCACTGGCTCACACAGCAAGATCGAGCATCGGCCCTTGCCGGTCGATGACCCAAAGGTACGGCGTCCTGATATTCGCCGTGCCAAGCAACTGCTGGGGTGGGAGCCTAAGGTGGAGCTTGAGGATGGTCTGAGGAAAACCATTGAGTATTTTCGGCAGGTTGTCTGATAGGTCCGTAGTAGGTCAGTAGTCACTGTGCGTAACGTTGAGTCAATCGGAAGAGGGTGATCACGATGAAAATCAGTGTGTTCGGATTGGGATATGTCGGGACCGTCTCGGCAGGTTGTCTCGCGGCGAGTGGCCACACCGTCTGGGGCGTCGACGTGAACGCAGATAAGGTGGCATCGATTAATTCAGGTTCGGCCCCGATTGTCGAGCCGGACATCTCGGATTTTATCGCCAAGGCACAGAAGCAGGGCCTGTTGAAAGCCACGGTATCGTCGGCGGAAGGGATCCTTAATACGGATGTCTCTTTCATCTGCGTCGGGACGCCAAGTCACGCGAACGGAAGCCTCGATCTGACTCATTTGAAGCGAGTCTGTGAGGATATCGGCGCGGCCTTGCAGAACAAGAAGACCCCGCACACCATTGTCTTTCGAAGCACGACGTTGCCGGGGACGACAGAAGATGTGGCGATCCCGATTCTCGAGAAGCATTCCGGGAAAACCATCGGGAATGGCCTCTACGTCTGTTATAACCCGGAGTTCCTCCGTGAGGGGACCTCGGTGAAAGACTATTACCATCCGCCGAAGATCGTCATCGGTGAACGGAATGCCGGCGAGGGAGATGTCGTGAAGGAGATTTATTCCGATATCGAGGCGCCGACGATTCGGACCTCGATCAGAGCGGCCGAGATGGCGAAGTATTCGGACAATGCGTTCCATGCGCTCAAAGTGACGTTTGCCAACGAGATTGGGAACATTTGTAAGAGGCTCGGGATCGACAGTCATGCGGTGATGGACATTTTTTGCCAAGATACAAAGTTGAATCTGTCGAAGGTGTACCTAAAGCCTGGATTTGCATTCGGTGGGTCATGTTTGCCCAAGGATCTTCGCGCGTTGTCGTATCAGGCGAAACGGACAGATGTGGACGTGCCGGTCTTGAATGCCATTCTTCAGAGCAACGCATCGCATATCAAGGGTGTCATTCAGCGGATTGTCGGCTTGGGGAAAAAACGAGTGGGATTTCTCGGCATGACGTTCAAGCCCGACACGGATGATATGCGAGAAAGTCCTCTTGTGGAAGTGATCGAGACGCTCATTGGGAAAGGTTTTCACGTGAAAATCTACGACAAGAACGTGGCGAGCAGCCGCTTGATTGGGGCCAACAAGAGATTTATCGAGGAGCATATCCCACACCTGTCATCGTTGCTTGTCGAGCGAACTGAGGATGTTGTGGATACCGTCGAAGTGGTTGTCGTGGGGTATGCCTCAGCGGAGTTTGTGCCGGCCCTTAAGAGTATGCGTGCAGACCAACTGATCATCGACCTGGCCAGGATCGAAGGGCGCGAAAGCTTTACCGCTGCTTACGATGGTATTTGTTGGTAATGGAACGAGGACGGCTCGATTCACGGCGGGGATTAGCGGATGAAAATTCTTGTAGTGGCTCCAGATATCCCAGCGACCTCCCGAATGCCAGGATCTCCTCGACTGTTCAGTCTCTGTCGGGAACTCTCCAGGCCTCATGAGCTGTACCTCGTGACCTACTGCTCTTCTCAAGAGCGATACCAATCTTTCCTGAACGATGCCACAACATCGCATGTGTTTAGGCGGATTGAGGTGTTGCCTGATCCTCCAGCGGTGCGCTGGTGGGGACAGCAATGGCACCGGGCACATCTCGCGGCTCACTTTGAGATGCGCTATCGACATGCCGGGTACTACCGCTCGATTCGTGAACGGATTCTGGAGTTGTGCAGCCACGAGCGTATAGACCTGATTTACGCAGATCTTCTGGCAATGAGTCAGTATGTCGACCTACAGATGAACATCCCGGCTATCGTCGATCTGCACGATTCAATGACCCTTCTGTCCCGGAGAATGCTGAATGCAGAGCGAGGTTGGCGTAAACGCCTCTCTGCCTATCTGGGCCTGATCAGCGCCAAACGACTTGAAGGGACGTTGGGGAGGACGTTTGACTTGGTGATTACGAACTCTGTCGTCGACGTACAGGTTATCAGAGAACTTTCGTCGAACTTGAAGACGCTGACCATTACCAATGGGGTGGATATGGAGTATTTTTCTCCGAGCGCCGGGGTGGTGGAGGAGGATAAAATTGTCTTTACGGGCGTCATGGGCTATGCCCCCAATGAAGATGCTGCGCTGCATTTTGCCGAAGATATGTTCCCGTTGATCAAAGCAAAGCGCCCGCAGGCTCAGTTTTGGATCGTAGGGAGCGAGCCATCCGAGAGAGTCAAATCCCTGACTCGCATCTCCGGGATCCATG
>JBDTPK010000389.1:0-3649 GCA_039932735.1 Nitrospirota bacterium | reverse complement strand
CGCCAACGCAGCCTGTGCCTTGGCACATTCGTTCGCCAAGCGCTCCCCATGCTCAAGGAACGTCAGTAGTCGCGCAATCGGGGTCTTTTCGTGTGGATGAACTAACATGACGACCTATTTCGGTGGAGGCCCATTCAGGCTCCAGTCGTAGTCGAGGAATTCGATCCGGTATGGTGTGGACGTGAGATCGCGGGCTAGGTCCAGATCAGTCAGGTACCGCGCGACATATCGAGACAACGATCCAGCCTGAGCCTCGAAGTCTTCGGCAAACCAATCGAAGATCTTCGAGAGAAACGCGATCTTCTTCTCGCGGTCAAACCGATTCCTCGTCGGATCGTTGATAAACTCTCGGGCGACGTGATCGAGTTGCGCGTTCAGCTCCGCACCCCCATACGTCCAGGGCTGTAATTTTGGGCATGATGTCGATGCACAGACGATCGCGAAGTGGATGCGCGGTTCATGGAACTGGGCGATAAGAATCTTTCGCTCCAAGTCGTAGAGATTGACGAACGTCCCACCAACACGGTAATCACGCCCAATAAAGTAACGATAGCGGCCCATCAGAGTGCCGGGGGTAGCGCCATCCAGAATGCCCTTGATCGCATAGGCATTGTAGGCGTTGATCCAGAACGCCAAGCGATCTGCACGAGACAGGCTATTCGGATCGACGCGATCCAGCTGGTCGAGATACTGGGTGAAGCGCCGGTCCACCTGGATGACGGGATAGTTCACCTGTCCATTGCGCACGTAGGTCTGCACCACGATGCCAAAGGTCTGATGTGAAAACTCGGCGGGGGGAAGGGGCCTGGTAGGACTGAACGACGTTGGCACGCTGGAGCAACCCATCAGAACCGTCACCACCACCATCGCCACCCACCATGTCTTCATGTCTCTATTCCTCACCAAGATACCGATGTATGCAATGCGGTGATCGGATGGCGGAGGAGCGACCCAATGACCCGGCCATCCAGTCTGTTGCATGACGACCGATCGGAACAGGCTTGAATATCTTGTCGATTGAATCGTGCCAATATGTCACTCAGCGATGATTCGAGCAGATTCCCCACGGAAGGGAACGCCAGACAAGGCGACACATTTCCTGAGGCATCGATCGCCACACTGTACCGCCCCGCATCGCAGGGCTCCAGTTTCTGCCCACGCAACCAACTCACATTGTCCTCGACAAATTTCCTGAGGTACCCGGGGGGAATCAACTCGTCGTCGAGTAAACCTCCGAACACAGCAGCGGCACTCGATCGATCGTACATGAGCAACTCATCAGGCCTGCCATAGGTGCCGACATTCCAATGATAGGCGCCCACCACCGGTATGAATCCCTGCTCTCGCGCAAATCGCACAATCGCCGGCACCTCAGCACGATTGACTTCGCTCACAATGCAGGTGAGAAATTTGGGATGGGGAAAATCTTTCAGGAACTCGATACCTTCCAACACCTGCGCCAACTGATCGGCGCCGCGAATCTGCCGATACTGCGCTCGATTCAACGTGTCCAGGCTCACCGAGATAGCCAGCGACAATCGACTCAATCGTTCGACAAGTGGCGCCGTGACCTTCGTACCATTCGTAATCAGCGTCAGGTGGAAGCCGATCCTCGAGAGGTCTTCGAGGATCTCCGGCAAATCGCGCCGTAACAACGGCTCGCCCCCCTGCACCAACACGAACCGGACGCCGTCACGATAGAGACTGGAGAACACCCTCTGGATCTCTTCCCTGGTCATCTCGTACCGACCGACATTCAACGGAAGATCGCAATACCCGCAGGCGGAATTGCATCGGAGATTGACCTGAAACGTGGCCAACACTGGCCGACCAGCCATGAGGTTGGTGAAAGGCTTGAGCACTCGGTTCAGAGCCGTAAAGTGAGCTGTCATCACCTATTCCTCACATCGGCACATATGGCCAGATTTGAACAAGCTCAGGTCGATTTTCCTCTGCTTTTAATATTTTAAGACCCTATACCCATCACTTTTCATAAGCTACTGAATTTCCTTGATCATTCTCGCACGAAGCTACGGCATGCACGTTGCCAAAAGATTTTGGCTTGAAAATAATGCTCACGCGGCAAGGGGGTTTTCGCTATGGAAAAAACGAAAAGGATTCTCCCTGCCCTGATGATCGTACTGGCCATCCTCGGCCTGCTCACGACACCAGTCTTAGCAAAAGATGAGAAGAAAACGGGCTCAAAGAAGCCCAAGAACCAAGCGTCGGCCGTCGCAGCATCGGCGGCATCAGACGCTCATGTCTCTCACCTCGACCAGGGGCAAAAGATAGGCCATCTTGCCCACAAAACAGGTCCGGCATGGAAAATCCTAGGTGGTACGCTGAAGAATGTTCATGGGGACGGGACGTCTATACGGTTGAAGACTACGAAGGTAATCAGGTCACACTACACGCCGGGCAAGGCACAAAGCACATCAACAAGAAAAAGGTCGGGGATACCGTCCGAGTTGAAATTACGCGAAGCGGCTTCGCGAATTCCGCTCAGTAGCCCATCGTTCACATCCGCGCACCCGCCTCACCCGCGGTGATGTCCGTGAACGGGCCGACCCTGAACAGGTTGGCCCGTTCAAGATGTACCGCCATCGACCACAGGGTTATCGAACCGAAGTTTTCACCGATTTCTGGAAGACGATATCACCGTAGTAAGCTGTGGCGCGCTCCTTCGTGTTGTCCGTATCGCTCATGATCGCGACGCCATTGATCATCGGCGGCTCCTCTCCGAACGCCTTCTTATAGTCTTCGTAAATATTCCGCTCTTCGTCGATCCACATGCCTACTTTTTGAGTGCCGCTCTCGACGACGACCATCTGGGCAAAGTCGGTATAGGCATTCTCGACGATCGTGCCGACCGGCGTCTTCGTGTCCCAGATATAGTTCAGTGCGGCGATTGGAATATCCCCGAAGATCACCTGGCCGGCCTTGTACTTGAGCTTCTTGCCAAAACTGACTTTGTCGGGATCGTACGCAAATGTGATATAGAGCCGAGCCGGAAAATCGTCCCCCTCCTTGAGAGTCACGTCGCTGCCTTGTAGCACATTGTCGATTTTCCAACGCCATCGGACAATCGGGTACTCTCTCGGGTCGATCAACACCGGTTTGGTCAGTCCAGAGGCCGAGGCTTCGCTCACCGCCTTCACGACCGTCACCCCTCCATCCTTCACCACTCCATAGGAGGTGTGTTTGGGGATCTTCTTAAAGGTGAGAGGCTTCCACCCATCGGGCAAAGCCTGCTCAACCTGACTGACTGAAAACTTTCCCACCTCAAGTAATGCCACGCTCTCTGCCCAGAGGCATGCCGGAACCATCAACAACCACATCGCAAGAAGTACGCCCGTCGTAACCAGCATCTTACCGCCTCCCTCTTTGAGGGCGGACGTGGTTTGACTTAGACTGCGCATCGGTTCAACTCAACGCGCAGCTGAGCATCCGGCTTTGAACCGGTCAGATCTAGCCTGAGGTTAGAGAGCATTCTGTCAGCCACGCTGCTCTTCCCACCTGGTCTTTGCTTCTAGAACGAGGTCGGCGACCTGCACCCAGGTATCGGCTCGCGGAGCAGGAAGGTGCACATTGGTGGAGTTCGTGAAGACGATGGTATCAAGCCGTTCAGCCCTCAGCCGCTCGATATTGG
>JBDTPK010000388.1:0-3673 GCA_039932735.1 Nitrospirota bacterium | reverse complement strand
AGAGCTGAAAGAATTCGGTTATCTTACAAGTGCTTGAAAATGGGTGTCAAGCAAGTCATCCAAGACGCCAGATCGGGCATACACCGAAATGTCCGCTAGACAATGAGTGGGTTCTCATACTAATATCGCGCGGCATTTCGTGAGGTCGTCGCTACCGAACCTTGAGGAACCTATGAGAAACAACTATTTGTTCACCTCTGAGTCTGTCACTGAGGGGCATCCGGATAAGATCGCCGACCAGATCTCCGACGGAATCCTCGACGCCATCATCGCCCAAGACAAATATGCCCGCGTGGCCTGCGAGACGATTCTGACAACTGGGATTGCCTTCGTGGCCGGAGAAATCTCCACCAAGGCCTACGTCGAGATTCCCGATATCATTCGCGAAGTCATTAAGGATGTCGGCTACTGCGACGCCTCCTGGGGATTCGACTACCACACCTGTTCCGTCCTCACCGCCATTCACCAGCAGTCGGGCGATATTTCTATGGGCGTGGATTCCGGCGGTGCCGGCGACCAGGGACTGATGTTCGGCTATGCCACCAACGAAACGACCGAGCTCATGCCGATGCCGATCGTCCTCGCACACCGGCTCACCAAGCGGCTGGCAGAAGTCCGGAAAAAGAACATCCTTCCCTGGGTTCGTCCCGATGGAAAATCCCAAGTGACTGTGGAATACCGTAACGGGAAACCGGTGCGGATCGATACCATCGTCGTCTCGACGCAACACAGCCCCGACGTCACAAACAAGCAGATCGAACGCGACATCATGGAGAAAGTCATCAGGCCCATGATGCCGAAAGGGCTTTACGATCCGGCGAGCGTGAAACACCACATCAATCCCACCGGCCGCTTCGTGGTCGGAGGACCGATGGGCGACACCGGGCTGACGGGCCGCAAGATCATCGTCGACACCTATGGTGGCCACGGCAGCCATGGAGGCGGCTGCTTCTCCGGCAAGGATCCCACGAAGGTAGACCGATCGGCGTCCTACATGGCTCGCTACATTGCGAAGAACATCGTCGCAGCCGGGTTGGCCCAAAAATGTGAAGTGCAGCTCGCCTATGCCATCGGCGTGGCCGATCCCGTCTCGGTGCTGGTCGATACCAAGGGGACAGAAAAGGTCGACGTCGAAAACCTGGATAAGCTCGTACGGATACACTTCCCCCTGACGCCCCGCGGCATTATCGACTACCTTAAGCTCCGCCGGCCAATCTTCAAAAAGACCGCATCCTACGGGCACTTCGGCCGAAGCGAGCCGGAGTTCACCTGGGAAAAGACCGATAAAGCCAAAATTCTGCGAAAAGATGCAGGCCTCTAGTTGACACAACAATAAGCCGCTAAAAAAGGGGGCGGGGTACCCAACCCGCCCCCTTTTTCTTGACTGCCAATGACCATTGACGTTCTAGAGCAGGCAGCAGAAAACTCAGTTTCTACACAATGCACCGTTGGAATTCTTCATATTGGCATTAATATCAACAACGCATCAGGGTGCTCAAAAAGGCCGTCCAGCAAGGCCGTAGCAAGTGAAGACCGGAAGCGTACCCTCTAGGGTACGTTGAGAATCTGAGCACTGCGAGAACGCCGCTGGCGGGCTTTTTCAGCGCCCTGATAGAAGGAGGGTTTTGTGGAATACGATGTGAAGGATATGGAGCTAGCAGACCAAGGCAAACTCAAGATCGAATGGGCCGAAGCCACCATGCCGGTGCTGCGCCTTATCAAGAAACGATTTCTGCGCGAGAAGCCCTTCGCAGGGCTCCGCGTCACAGCTTGTCTCCACGTGACGACCGAGACTGCGAATTTGATGAAAACCCTCCAAGCCGGTGGAGCCGATATCCGCCTCTGCGCCTCCAATCCGCTAAGTACACAGGATGAAGTCGCGGCGGCACTCGTCAAACATGACAGCATTCCAACCTTTGCGATCAAAGGCGAAGACAGCAAAACCTACTACAAGCACATCCAATCGGCGATCGCCCACAAGCCGCAAATCACGATGGACGACGGGGCCGATGTCGTCTCGCTGATCCATTCCAAGCGCAAAGACTTGCTGAAGCACGTGATCGGCGGCACGGAAGAGACCACCACCGGCGTCATTCGACTCCGCAGCATGGCCGAGAAGAAAGTACTGAAGTTTCCGGTGATCTCCGTGAACGACGCCGACACCAAGCACCTATTCGACAATCGTTATGGGACAGGCCAGAGCACCATCGACGGCATCATCCGCGCGACGAATCGATTGATTTGCGGCACTACCTTCGTGGTCGCCGGCTATGGCTGGTGCGGGCGCGGCATCGCAATGCGCGCAAAGGGAATGGGCGCCGACGTCGTCGTCACCGAGATCGATCCGATCAAGGCGATTGAAGCGGTGATGGACGGATTTCGCGTCATGCCGATGGAACAGGCCGCACTCGTGGGAGATTTCTTCGTCACCGTCACCGGCAACCTCAAGGTCATCCGCGGTGAGCACTTCGCCGAGATGAAAGAAGGCGCCATCGTCTGCAACTCAGGCCACTTCAACGTCGAGTTGGATATTCCCGCCTTGGAGAAACTGAGCCGCAAGAAGCGCCTCATCAGACCGGGCGTCGAGCAATTCACGCTGAAGACCGGCCGTCGGGTCAGTCTGCTCGGCGAGGGACGCCTCGTGAATCTGGCAACGGCCGAGGGCCATCCCTCCAGCGTAATGGACATGAGCTTCGCCAACCAGGCGCTCGGAGCTGAGTACTTGGTGAAGAATATCAAGAAGCTGGAGAAGAAGGTTTATCCGGTCCCGCCGGTGATCGACAAAGAAATCGCCCGGCTCAAACTCGCGGGCATGGGGATGAAGATCGATACGCTGACGAAGGAGCAAGTCAAATACCTCGCCAGCTGGGAGATGGGCACATAGGAAGCTAGTCCCGAGAAAGTAAAAGGCCCGCCCGGTTCATGCCAGGCGGGCCTTTTTATTTTCTGGAAATTCCAAGAGCGGCGGGTCATGTCACTGAGCCGGGAACCCGTCCGTCCTCGCACCCAGCCCGGTGTAGGAGGGAAAAGGGTAGCCCGTTCGTCTCCTTTGCTCGCGCAACGCGCGGCCTCAGAAGGCCCTCGTTGGACGCGCACAGTTGGAGACCAATCAGGTCACCCTTTAACAGAAGATGAACGCTAAGGCGGACGGGTGCCCAGGTCAACGGCACCCACGATTAGAGCCCATTACCCGGTCTGCTCGTGGGAAGTAAAGAAGAAGGCCAGCGGAAACGGTGGCCTTTCCGTTTTTTTTTGGAGCCTCTGCTCCCAACCTTTAGCACAAGGCCCGCGGATTAAGAGTGGCAGATGGCCAATGATTCGAACCGCTCGCTGTTGCGAATGTTTCCCCGTTTATCGTTGAAAATCATGAGCTTGCTGGCTTTCTACTGATTCCATTGCGTCTACCTAACTCGGTCGTTTGTGAGAATTATTAGCACAAATTTATATATGGACCCAGCCTTCGCTGCAACGACGGCGTGTCGCGCGATGCACCAGGTACAAACAGGGCTGCGTCTCTATATCCGGCCTCTCGGTGGACCGCAGATGTGTCCGGGCCTTGATGCAATACGCGCGCGTTCTCCTCATGAGCACAACGGCCTCGTCGGGGCCGACAATCTGTCTAGGGTCTGAACGCGCTGGGTGTCCCTCTGGTGGCATCACGGATCGTCCGCGC
>JBDTPK010000387.1:0-3677 GCA_039932735.1 Nitrospirota bacterium | reverse complement strand
CGCAGGCTGCGGCAATATGGGCCGGGCCTGTGGCTCCGGAGACCACCGCATGACTCGCCGCAATCACGGACATCAACTCGCGCACCGATAACTGCCCCATGAGATTCAGGACCGAGGCAGGAAGCGGGGCGTCACTGTTCACGTGCTGATTGAACATGCCCGCTTCAGCCTGGCTTCCGGTCAACGTCACCCCCACGCCCTTCCGATGCAACTCATGCGCGAGCGAATGATATTGTTCAATGCGCCAACGCCGAGCCGCAAACCCGCCAGGGTGAAGCACCACCCTGGGTGTCGGCATGCCGCACAACTGCTCTTGTCCTCGTGCTCGTTCTGCATCGGTCAGGACAAGATGCGGGGGAGACACGACACCAGGCTGCAATCCAAGCCCCGCAAGCATGCCGACGTTATACGCGGTTTCATGCTTGGAAAAATCTTTCCGATGTTCATAGATCCGACGATTGGCCAACAGGCTATACCAGCGATAGCCGGTCGCAACGCGAATCGGAACACGCGCTAAGAATGCTGCCCACATCAAACGCTTGAACGGCTTGAGGAACACCACGGCATCGACGGCCTTGCGAAAGAGCTCCATTAGCTCGCTCAGGGATTCCTGGCCCGTAACCGACCAGACCTCGTCGAGATCCGGATGGTGAGCCAAGAGCGGAGCTGCATACTCGCTGGACAAGAAGATAATTCGCGCTTCTGGCAGGAGCCGACGTAGCGCGGAGGCGACCGGCAGACACAAAATTTCATCCCCGATTCCGTCAGGCCTGACTAAGAGGACATTCATCGGGAAACCATCCGAATGGACCGCTGCACTCGAGCCGCTGCCAATACTTGTTCAGGCGATACTGTTCGCAGGCACTCCAACGGCGAAGGGTTGTGGCATGTCCGACTGAAACAGGGGCTGCAGGGCACTTTCCCTGTCAAGACACCATGGCCCGCCCCATAGGGACCTGTCCGCGCGGCACTCGTCGGCCCGAACAGAGCCACAACCGGTGTGCCGACCGCCGCCGCGATATGCATCGGGCCTGAATCGTTCGTGATCAGCAGCGAGGCTCTGCTCAGAAGCGCCGGCAGCAACCCCACTGTCGTCGCTCCGGCCAGATCGATGGCAGGAGTCTTCATCGTCCCGCTTACCGCAATAACATCCGCTCGTTCGTCAGAACCACCGATCAGGACCACTGCGCCGCATCCCTCTTGCTGTAGCCGGTCTGCGACTTCGGCGAACGAGGCGGCAGGCCACCGCTTAGTTGGCCACCGGGCAGAAACATTCATCGCCACCCAACTCGTTCCAGGCGTCACACCGGATCGATTCAATAGACGATCGATCTCATCATAATCGGTGTGCGGGATACGAAAACGGAACTCCGGCGCACCGGACTCCACCGCCCCAACAGCTTTGGCCACAAGCAGGTAGCGATCGACCGCGTGCATGTCCAATTGTGGAACGGGCACGCGCCTCGAGTAGAACCAGGGACTCCCCTCTCGCCCATTGGTAAATCCCACAAGCAGAGGAGACCCACTGAGCCACCCGATGGCGGCGCTCCGAAAGAGGCCCTGGAGGTCCACGACGAGATCGAAACGCTCTGCACGAAGAAGGGATATCTGAGAAAGCCACCCCGCGAACGTCGATTCCACCGGCCATACCCGATCTACCCCTTCGATTCGCTCAACGAGACCAGCCCATTGGCGCTTGACCAGCCAGGTGAGTCGAGCCTTGGGATAGGCCCGGCGAATGGCTGCACAGGTCGGCATCGCATGCACGATGTCACCCAGTGAACTCGGCTTGATCAACAAGATGCGGCAATAGTCTTCCATCATTTATGCCACGCAAGACTGGCGGGAAGTGCGAGACAGGCGGGACACGCAAGATCCACGAATTTCACGATTCTTGCCTCTCTCGCTTTTCTCGCTCGTCGCGACCTTTCGCGTTCTTCGCTGCATCATTCAGAATCCAGTCCACTGCCTCGGTCATAGACTTCGCCACGGCATCCGGCATGGCCTGTTCAACCTTGAGCGTCCCCAACGACTGCGCGTCCACCAACCCTGGCGTCAAGAGAATAGACTTCGCGCCCACCCGATGTGCCAATTGTATGTCGCGTGCGTGATCGCCGATCAAATAGAAACGACGGAAATCCAGTTGCAACTCCGACACAGCCCGTTCCACCATTCCCACGTTCGGTTTGCGACAGCGGCAGCCATCGTCAGGATGGTGCGGACAGAAATAGATCGCGTCAAGCGCTGCGTCCTCCTGCTCCAACAGCCCTTGCAATCTGGCATGGATCGCTTCCAGATCCATGAGGGTCAAGATTCCACGGCCGACACCGGATTGGTTGGTCACGACGACGAGTTTCGCCCCAGCCCATTTCAACCGCGCCAGAGAGGGCCCGACCCCTGCCAACAACTTCAGATCTGCGGCAATTTTCAAATAACCTGGATCGTAGTTCAATGTCCCATCGCGGTCCAGAAACACGGTGACACCGTCGAGCAGGTTCCTTTGGCTGATTTTATTGAATTCGTGTGCGGGCTGAATCTCTTTTGAACCAGAGGCATCAGATAAATCAAATACACCCGATAGACCAGTTATCTGTTCCGTAGCCGCCTCATAGACCTGATCAACGGTTACCCTGGTCATGCACCGATGGTCGATCGGACATTCCCGCAACAAGCAGGGGGCGCAATCGACCGGCTGACGCACAATGGCATGAGCGCTCCCGAAAGGCGACGTGGTACGCCAATCGGTCGGCCCGAAGACCGCAACCACCGGGACCTGAAACGCAGCGGCAATGTGCATCGGCCCGGTGTCATTCGTCAGAAGCACGCTGCACCGTTTCACTGCCGCCATGAGTTCTCGGATCGTCGTCGCCCCGGACAAGACCAGTGATCGCGACGACAGACGCGCAGCAATCTCCTGGCCCAAATGCTCTTCACCCTTGGCTCCGAAAATGACCACACTGGCATGTTGTCCGGGAGATTCATGGATCGTTCGACACAGCCGCTCTGTGACGTCCGCGAACCGTTCTGGTAGCCAGCGTTTGGCCTCGCCGTAGGTCGAACCAGGATTGATTCCGACGACGACATCTGTGGCGATCAATCCACTCTGCACAAATCGCCCCGCCATCGCCTGTTCCTCTTCAGGAAAGACGACAAGTTCCGGCGCGGGGGGATCGCCTGTGAGGCCCAGCGGTTTCAACATGTCCCAATAATAGTGGACTTGATGGACGAGCACGCCGCGATCCGGCACAGCGACTGGATCGGACAACAGCAGACTTCGCCCGTCGGTCGCATAGCCATAACGCCGCGGCACACCGGCCAGGAACGTGAGAAAGGCCGCCTCAAACGCATTCTGAAATAAGACCGCCAGATCGAAGTCCTGCCTCCGCAACTGCCCGGCCAGCCCCCACTTACCGGAGAGCCCCGCGTGACGCCCCTTGGTGTCGTAGGTGAGCACACGCGTCAATGCCGGATGGCCTGAGAACAAATCGACCACCGCCGGCTTGACCAACAGTGTGATGTGCGCATCAGGAAACAGTCTCCGCAGTCCACGGAGCGCGGGCTCGCACATCACCGCATCGCCAAGCCAGTTGGGTCCACGCACAAGAATTTTTTTGATGAGGTCTCTATTCACCGGTCTCCGTAACAAGCACGCTCGAGAAGAGCCTTCAGCCTTCAGC
>JBDTPK010000386.1:0-3681 GCA_039932735.1 Nitrospirota bacterium | reverse complement strand
GGGAGCGAGCCATCCGAGAGAGTCAAATCCCTGACTCGCATCTCCGGGATCCATGTCACAGGAAAGGTCGACGACGTTCGTCCATATCTGCGGAGCGCGACGGTCTTTGTGTGCCCATTGCGCATAGGTTCCGGTGTGAAAAACAAGATCCTGGCTGCCATGGCCATGCAGAAAGCGACCGTCGCAACCTCGATGAGTATCGATGGTCTTGATCTGGCAGATAACCGTGAAGTGTTGCTGGCGGATACACCTCAGGATTTTGCGGAAAAGGTCGTACGATTGCTCAAGGATCAGAAAGCCGCGCAACAGTTGGGCGCCAACGGCCTGGCCCGTGTGCAAGGTCAGTATTCTTGGACTGCCATGGGCAAGGAGTTGGAAACGGCCATTCAGTCTGTGATGACAGCTCGCAATGGACGTGCGCATGAGTTGAGATGATATGTGCCCATTTCCTCGGCATTGTGCCATCATGAGGACACAGTGAACGTCGTCCTCCTGCAAAATCACGATGACGAAGCCATGTGGGATCATTTTGTGCTGGGCCACCCCCAGGCCTCCGGCTACCATACGTTGGCCTGGCGGATGGTTGTCAGCAAAGTGTTCGGGCATCGCACGTATTATCTGATGGCTAGGGACGAAGGAGGGGTGGTCCAAGGGGTCCTTCCCCTGGTGTTGACGAAGAGTCCGATGTTCGGATGTTTCCTCACATCCATGGCCTTCTTGAATTATGGCGGAGTACTAACTGACCGCCCCGATGTTCGGCTTGCTCTTCTGGCGGCTGCGAGGGAAACAGCGAAGGATGTCGGAGCGGCTCACATCGAATTGAGACAGGCTGAACCTATTGAAACCGACTGGCCGGTTCGCTCACGCAAAGTCTCGATGAGACTCGCGCTTCCTTCGGACTATGAGACCTTGCTAAAGGCCTATCCCTCAAAGTTGCGGAGCCAAATTAGGCGGGCGCAGAAAGAGGGAATGGACGTCCAGATCGGCGGCGAGGAGCTGCTCGAAGATTATTATCGCGTGTTTGCTCGATGCATGCGGGATTTGGGTACGCCTGTGTATGAGAAAGGGTTCTTTCAGTCGATTGTCGAGACTTTTCCCAAAGAAGTGCGACTCTGTGTGGTCTCGCTGAAGGGAACACCTCTTGCCTCGGGTCTTCTGTACGGCTTCCGTAGCACGTTGGAGATCCCTTGGGCCGCGTCAGACAAGCGATTTAGCCGGCTGGCGCCCAACATGCTCTTGTATGGCGCGGTGTTAGAATATGCCTGTCGTGAGGGGTTCAAGGAGTTTGATTTTGGCCGATCGTCAGTGGATAGCGGAACATACCGATTCAAGCAACAATGGGGGGCTCACCCTCGCCAATTGTACTGGTATTACTGGTTAGCCGAAGGGAAGAGCGTCCCGGAGTTGAATCCTGATAATCCCAAGTTTAAGGCCGCCATTGCCGTGTGGCAACACCTTCCCTTGCCGGTGGCCAATTTGATTGGCCCGCATATCGTGAAGTATTTGCCATGATGCCACAGCGGACGCTTTCTCCAACTGCCGCTCCGATCTCGTTCCGTGATCTGATTAGCGCGGCGAGCAGCCTGTGGGGTGGTGCCAAACATCGCACGCGCTTGGTTCAAGAACTGAAAGTAAAGTTTTCGGCCAGAGATGTGTTCTTGGTGTCGTCTGGAAAGGCGGCGTTGACGGTGATTCTCAAGGCCCTTGCGGCGTCGAGCGCAAGACGGCGAGTGATCGTTCCTGCCTATACCTGTTTTTCCGTACCGTCTGCGATTGTCAGGGCCGGGTTGGAAGTGGTGCTCTGCGACGTCGACCCGGAGACACTCGATTTTAATTTTGCAGAACTTGAGGGCTTAATCGACGACGAGGTTCTTTGTGTCGTGCCGACCCATCTCTTTGGTCGTCCAGCGGATGTCGACCGTGTGAAGCGACTCTGTGAGGGGAAAGGCATCGTGGTGGTTGAAGATGCGGCTCAAGCAATGGGCGGACAGTCGGGGGGGCGCCCACTCGGAACGCTAGGGGACGTAGCCTTCTTCAGTCTGGGACGCGGGAAGAATCTCACCTGTGGCACAGGGGGAATTATTCTTACGAGATCGGTACCCATCGCGGAGAAGATCACAGCCGAGTATGCGATCTTGCCGGAAGCCCCTAGCGGTGAAGTTGTCCGGAATTGGCTTGAGATGGTCATGATGCGGTTCTTTATTCATCCGCTGCTGTACTGGCTCCCCGCAGGGCTTCCTTTTCTACGACTAGGAGAGACCACGTTCCATACAGACTTTCCAATGTGCCGCATGGATGAGGTGCGTGCGCATCAGCTTCAGGGGTGGGAACGGCGATTGGCTCTGGCCAATCAAGAGCGGGCAGCTCGTGCCGGCTGGCTCATCAATGGGTTGGATCTTTACCGTAGAGGCATACGGCCGATTACGGGGAAAGAGGCGATCTATCTGAGGCTTCCTGTGATGGTACGTGATCGAAAGACGAAAGAGGCGGTATGCCGGCAAAGCCGAGAAGTCGGTGCTGGGCTGAGCCCAAACTATCCGGCGACGATTCAAGAGATTCCAGAACTGGCCGGTCGGTTGGCTCGCCGGACATGCGCCGGCGCTCAGGAAGTTGTCGATCGTTTGGTCACATTGCCGACGCACCAATTCGTCACAGAAGGGGATCGTTTGAAGATCGGTAGGATATTGGGAAGCAGAGGGAATGGACCGGCCCCCCTGAAGGCAGGCGGTGCGAAAGCTGCAGACTCTGCCTCGTCATAGATTGGTCTTGTGTTGTCTAGCAGGATGCTGAAAAAGTTCGCCAGCGACGTTCTCGCATCGCTCAGAGACTCAACGTACCGAGCGTACGCCTCGCCTCTTCGCTCGCTGCGGCCTTGCTGGACGGCCTTTTTGAGCATCCTGAGAGTTGTTCATGTGTCAACCCCACGCGTAAGGACACAGCGGGATTTGAGCGTAAACTGAGTTTTTCCGCAGCCTGCTAGGAAAGGGTTTGGCCGACTCGCAATGAACATCGGTGTATGGATGCAAACAGCCTTTTGGATCTCTATCGGATTTATCTGCTATGCCTATCTTGGGTATCCGTTGCTCTTGATGTTGATAGGGGTTGTGCGCGACCGGCCAGTCGAAAAAGGACCCTGTCGACCGACTGTATCTTTCATCGTCACAGCCTATAACGAGGAACAGCGGATTCGTGAAAAGCTGCGCAATACACTCCAGCAAGATTACCCGCGTGAGTTATTTGACGTGGTTGTGGCGTCCGATTGTTCAACGGACGGGACGGATGATCTTGTGAAATCCTTTTCATCGTCAGGTGTGCGGTTGATACGATTGAATATAAAGGGAGGGAAAGAGGCTGCGCAAAAGCAAGCCGTCGAGGCGACAGCGGGAGACATCCTGGTGTTTTCAGATACGGCCACCATGCTTGAGCCGACGGCCATTACATTGATCGTCAAGAATTTTTCAGATCCAACCGTCGGCTGTGTCAGCAGCGTCGATCGTTTCATTGACACGGATGGGACCGTCAGCGGAGAAGGGGCGTATGTCCGCTATGAAATGTTCCTGCGGCATCTTGAAACGCGCGTGAACACCTTGGTCGGGCTGAGCGGGTCCTTCTTTGCGGCTCGTCGGTCTGTCTGCCAAGGCTGGGCGCCGGATCTGCAAAGCGATTTCAATACCCTACTCA
>JBDTPK010000385.1:0-3687 GCA_039932735.1 Nitrospirota bacterium | reverse complement strand
TATGACTTTGTCCCTGGATCTGAGGTCATTCCTTACCTCGCGCCCCATGAGTCTCGACGCCTGTTTGGCGGGGCCGAGGGTCCAGTCCATTCTCATGTAGAGGATCACGATCATCCACAGGATCACGATCACCCGCACGATCATGTCCATTAGGATCAAAACCATCCCAGTTTCGGCGGAGCATGCTCCGTCAATCCACACCCCTTCATCAATCACCCGATCCGGAGATCGACAGCCTACGATCACCGAATTGATGCGCATCCTGCAATTTGGCGACTCGGTGCTGCCGGTTGGCGCCTTTTCCTTTTCCAACGGACTAGAGTCCGCGATTCAACACCGTCTTGTTCACGATAGGGAGACGCTACGCCAATTCGTCAAGACCGCAATCCACCAGTCGGCCTCCGCTGATGCCATCGCTCTGTTGGCGGCGCACCGGGCGGCTTGTGCGCAAGATATGGCCGGCGTGCTGCGAGCCGACACCGCCCTCTTCAACCGCAAGTTGAACGAAGAGATGCGGACCATGACCGTGCGCATGGGGAAGAAACTCGGCGAGATATCGAATCACCTGGTCCATGGGCCGCTTCTGAGGGACTGGCTGGGGCACGTCGAACGCAAGGAAACCCCCGGCGCCTACCCGGTCGGTCTGGGTCTTCTATTCGCCGGCCTCGGCCTGCACGAGCAGGATGCTTTTGCCGTCCATCAATATGGGGCGGCAAGCATGATCCTGAGTGCATCGTTGCGGCTCATGAAAATTCATCACTTCGACGCGCAAACCATTCTCTTCGAGGTCAACATGTCCGCAGAAGCCGACTATGCGCGCGTCTCTAGGGCCACGCTTGATGAGATGGCAACGTTCTCACCTTCGCTCGATATCATGGCAGCCGCGCATGTGAAGGCGCACATACGAATGTTCATGAATTAACTCTCCGAGGCACTGTATGAAGAAAATTACACGAATCGGCGTTGGCGGCCCGGTGGGCTCCGGTAAGACGGCACTCATCGAGGCCATTACACCCATCTTCATCAAGATGGGTGCCAAGATTTTAATTATCACCAACGATATCGTCACCACGGAAGATGCCAAGCACGTTCAGCGTACGTTGAAAGGTATCTTGCGCGAGGAGCGGATTATCGGAGTGGAAACCGGGGCCTGCCCGCACACAGCCGTGCGCGAGGATCCCAGCATGAATCTCGCCGCAGTGGAAGATATGGAGTCCCGCTTTCCCGACAGCGATTTTGTGCTCATTGAGAGCGGAGGCGACAATCTCACCCTGACCTTCAGTCCCGCGCTGGTGGATTTCTTTATTTACGTCATTGATGTCGCGGCGGGCGACAAGATTCCGCGGAAGAATGGCCCGGGTATCTCCCAGTCGGACATCCTGGTCATTAACAAGACCGACCTCGCTCCGCACGTGGGCGCGAGCCTGGAAGTGATGGACAAGGATTCAAAAATGATGCGGGGCGATAAGCCCTTCGTCTTCACCAATTGCAAGACGGGCGAGGGCATTATGGAACTAGTTACGCTCATCCAAGAAAATGTGTTGTTCGACATGAATTTCAATACGATGCGCGCATGACCACTTTTCATCAGCCGCCGGAACTGGCTCAATTTCAGGATGAGCCCGGGCAGCTGCCCAGTGGGGTCGTGGGCAAGAATGCCTTCCTGCGCCTCGGTTTTGAGAGACGCGGCGAACGCACCGCGCTGATACACCTCGATCGTCGCGCTCCGCTTCTGGTGCAGCAGGCGCTGTACTGGGACGAGGCGCTGCCTGACCTCCCGTGCGTCTTTATCATCACGACCACGGGCTGTATCCTGCAGGGCGACCGCTTCAACATTGAAATTGACCTCGCGTCCGATACGCGCGCGCACATCACGACGCAGGCCGCCACGAAAATCCACTCGATGGATGCCAATTATGCAGCCCAAACCCAAAGCATCGAGTTGGGTGAGAATGCCTATCTGGAGTACCTTCCGGATCCGATCATTCCCCACGCACGTGCCCGCTTCATCACCACCACACACGTGTGCGTGCACCCCAGCGCCACGCTGCTCTACTCCGAGATCATGATGGGGGGGCGCAAGTATCACGGCGAGGGGGAGCTTTTTCAATACGACGTCTTTTCTTCTACCGTGCGAGCCCAACGACCCGATGGCATCGAGTTGTTCACGGAAAAATTTGTCATCGAGCCGTATATGCACAACGTACGGCAGGTGGGTGTCATGGGCACGTTCGATGTGTTCGCCAACGTTGTGTTGCTCACACCCAAACATCACGCCGATAAAGTCTTCGACCAGGTTCCTGCAGTGGTGAACCTGGAGGAACAGTGGGCCGCCGGTGCGTCGCGGCTACCCAACGACGCCGGGTTGGTGTTCAAAGTTCTCGGCCAGGAATCCGAGCCGGTCCGGGCCAAGGTGCGAGCGTTTTGGTCTATTGTCCGCCAAACGGTGACCGGAGCGCCGGTGCTCCGTGAATTCGTATGGCGCTGACCATCAAGCAAACAGTAAGAAAAAATCGGTCCGGCTGATGTCACACGATCGGAGAGCAGTTTCGATCGACATAGCGCTAGTCAAAAGGGATAAATCACATCGAGGAGGCGGATCGGCCGACAGCTGGTTCTCACCCCTCGACTAGGAAGACACTCTGATTGGACTTGTCGGAGCGATATTCCAGGCATGTGGTCAAAGAAGAACACGGCTTGTATTGGAGTGTCGACGTGACTCCCACAACGCCTGTGCAATCGCCGGAACCGACGCCGTGGGCGTGGCTTTGAAAGAAACGTTGGCCCGGGGTGATAATCCGATGTTTCCTGACAGGCCACCGGACTCGCACCTTCATGCCATCAAATCGATTCACCTCTTCCGCATCAACTCACTCGTCTTTCCCGCCGCCACCATTACCTCTTTTGCCATAATGACGTAGGCGTCAGCAGGGCGCCAGGTTCAGGATGCTCAAAAAGGCCATCCAGCAAGGCCGCAGTGATGCCTGCTCGCGGTGGACGCAGCCCCTTACGAAGTTTCCTGTCCTCCTGCCCCATGGAAGGTCTGTGGAAAACCCAAGCACACATCACCGGTGATGGCGCGGTCGGCGCCGCTTGCTCCGCTTTGACGGTCCACAACTGGGTATCGGAGGTGCTCCAATGTCAGGGTGGCTGTGCGGGTCAGTCTGGCGCCAAGCGCGGGGTTCGCAGCCTGAACCTGGTCCGTAAAAAGCGCGATGGCGCGGAGGCGCAGCCGCTCGTCGATCTCGATCGCGAGATCTCGGAGGCCGTTTCGTATGGATGTTTCAATTGCGTCCCTTGAAACTAGAAGTCCGACCAGCCAGGAGGGGCCGGGCAGTTCCAAGCGAAAGTCCTCAACAACGTGGCGCAGGATTGTCTGCAGATCGCCGGACTGATCGGGATTGAGCACGAGCCGACCCGATGCTTTCCCGCCTTTTCCGACACAGCTTAGGGCGATACCGCCCGGGGAAATCGTTCCGGTAATCCGTTCAAGGTCGACGACCTGTTTTTTCGTCTGTTCCAACAGGCCGGCGAGATCGGCTTGAGAAAACCCTGATTTGTCAGGAATCGTGGCCCGGGCCACGTAGATCTCCTGTGCATGCTGCACAAGTGCGACGGGTCGAACACACGCGGGAACAGTACGAAGGCTTTCTCAAAAACGCTCCGATTGTCGAAGGGTATATCGCG
>JBDTPK010000384.1:0-3707 GCA_039932735.1 Nitrospirota bacterium | reverse complement strand
TTTGAGCATCCTGCGAGTTGTTCATGTGTCAACGCCACGCATAAGAATACAGCGGAATTTGAGCATCAACTGAGCGTTTCCGAAGCCTGCTAGGGTACGAATATCGTCGGGGCTACGGCCGGAGTATCCGGTAGCGAATTCTTCGCGCTCTCTCCACCCGCGAGCCCGAACTCCTGTTGGTTATGCCGGCGCGCGAAACGGTTTAAACTCCTGTTCAGCTTTGGCCGCCAAGACAACGTCGCTCTCAGTCTGACTCTTACCCTTGGGGAACCAGATCTCGAGATTATCGATCTAAAAGCCAGGGGATTTCCTAGCTGAGAAAATTCTGGATGGAGGATACGATGCGTATAACTCTGTGTTTACACCTATCGAGCGCATGGAGCGTCCGTGACGACTTCCAACCACTGGGTTCTTGATCTCATGCCAAAGACCCAATGGTGTCTGCGGCTCATCTTAGTCTTTAGCCCTCGGATTGGGCACCGCCCGTATTACCCTGATGTTATGGTCGAAGCCACGATTTCAGCTATAACGGCGCTCCTGACAGTCGTGTATCACCATCCGACCTGGAGGACCTTCCAATGGGCGAATCTGAATCATCAAATTGCATCTTTAACCTTCGAGCCCCATTGAACTGCTTGCACGAGACTGGCAAGTTTGGCCAAGTGATTCGAGTGCTTGTGCGCCCCGAGGACGATTTCACGAAGAAACTGATAGAAGCCGTGGGTACCCTCCGCAATGATGGGAACTCGTTCTCAGTCGTGGTAACAAGAGAGGATGGGGCGCACCCAACCCGTGACTAGAAGAATCTCTTGAGGACACTGTCGATTTCGGCTAAGCTCGGAAAGACCGGCCCAGATCACAGACGAGCGCGCCGTCTCTCCGGTGCATCCTCGACGCCTTGCCCGGACAGCACGGTAGCCTACTTACTGAGCCGATCATCAGATAGTGCGCAGCGTGAGCTTAATAGTCGCCTGTTTTTCCTGCAAAAATACACTTTCACTGTAGTTATACGCGCACACCCTGACGGTCTCATCGGTAATATCTAACTTCCTAAGGAGCCCATCCATGACCAGAAAGAGCAAGGCGTTCATCAGTTACAATTTCGAGCATGACGAAGACAAGAAGTTCTTGCTCGCCGAACAAGCAAGACTACCTGACAGTCCGTTCGAAATTGCCGATGCTTCGACGAAGGATCCGCTAACAGCTGACTGGTGGGACAAATTCAGGAGCCGACTGGCCAACATCGAAGTAGTGATTGTCCTGTGTGGCGTGGACGCATTTCTAGCGAAAAACATGGCGGCAGAATTGACGATTGCTCAGGAGAAAAACACGCCATACTTCCTCTTGGCGGCTTACCCAGACAGGAGTTGCACAAAGCCAGCCTCAGCAATGTCATCGGACACCATTTACGAGTGGACCTGGGACAATCTGAAGACGCTCATCGGCGGATGGAGATAACGAGTCGGAATTAGTTCCTGGATTCATGTAGGCAGTGCATCATTTCAGCGACGGAGTGAGGGAGTAACCTCTGGAACGCCAAGAGGTTACGTATGCGCACCTCTCGTCGGATCGCCTACGAAGCCGGTGTCAGTTGTATGCTTTACATCAGGCCGGGAACACCCAGGCCGAGATTGGCATGGCCTTGGGTTTGAGGCAGGGGGCCATGAGAGGGAACCCTTCCGGAACAAGGGACAGCGGGTGTACCGTGTTCAACAAGCGCAGGGCAATGCGCATCCCCGACAGGAGCAGCTCGGCACAGCCGCGCAAGCTGACGCGCCGTGTGCCTTGTGCCATCGCCCGCACGCTGCGGGCGGAACCCGTCCAACGACCAAGGCCGCTCACCACGCCACGGACATCGTCTGAACCTGCTGCGCGACAACGGCCAAGAGTCCGTCGGCGACCGGCACACCTCCCTCTGCCGGCACGCGCAAGTTTTCTTAGCCACGCCCTATCATGCGTGGGAACGCGGCGTGAACGAGAATACGAACGGCCTCATCCGGGACTGCTTCCCACAGGGGACAGACTTCTCGACAATCCCCCCTGCGGCGGTGGCAAAAGTTGAACGCCTGCTGAACAGCGAGTGCCGGTTTCATTGGAAGTCCCCCAATCGTGCTCGATGGTTCATTCACCTACTGAGGGGGACTTGGTTTAACCACTTGTTCTTCAGTGGTCGTCGTTGTACTCGTAGTGGTCGACGTTGTGCTTCTTGGTGTAGTTGCGTTATCACCGGTTTGGTCACTGGTGTATCCGGTCTTTTGATTACTGGTTCGGCCACGGTCCTGGTCGCTTGTTTGACCAGCGGCCTGGCCCCCCTGTCCTCCAACCTTGATCACTCCCGAAACGCTGATATCGCCAGTCGTTCTGGCTGATTCCATCCTGACGATATACCGGAAATAGCCAGGATCCCGGAAACAGACGCTGGCGGTGTCGTTCGTGGCCTTCAGTTCGGCTGTGTCGTTTGGTGTCATCCACCCACCCACATTATTTTTGCATGACAACTGCTTATCCAGCACTGCGTCGAGAAAGATGACTCGAACAGGCGCGTTCCTTTTGTTGATCCACCGAACTTCATCACCTGCACTGACAACAGTTTCGCCTAACGCCAGATTATCCCCGATAATGATGTTTTTGACGTCCCCGCTCCTCGTCACGGTGGGCATGCCCTGACAGCCCATCAATACGAAAAGTAACCCCATTCCTAGATAGTGGATCAGGCTCATGGAAATACCTCCTTGCAACAGTTGAAATTTGTTAACTCTATGTCCCTTAGCTCTTTCCCGCTGCCACCAATTCATCGACATCTCGGATGGTGACTAATTGATTCTATCACCGTGATTGTGGATAGCCTCCTTTATCCGACAAGATTGACTTTACGAAATATCCATGCCGCACCTGACGTACGGACTGGCGTTGAACCGACCGCCGGATTTGGTTGTGCAAGATTACCGGGTCAATACGTTGTCCACATTGCACGCAGCGAAGGGTCTCGATGTGGGATTCATCGATGTTATGCAACTCATGATACCACTCGGTCACGAGCAGGCCCGCACAACGAGCACAAGACTTAGTCGAGAACTGGTCGCTCGCGGAAAAAGACCGAATGGCATCTCTACTCCCGTTCTTTTTTATCGGTACGCCACACTCTGACTCTTTTGGGTTCATTCTCTGTTTCACGATTCGGCCTCCCGGTTGTTTGTTCGATGCGAGCGCGAAGATCGTCGCCTCTCCCATATCCTAATTGACGAACACGCAACGATTTGCCAAGCCACTCAAAGTCTGGTGATGAGAAGCCCAGGCTCCGTTTCACCCCGCTCGTCAACACACCTTTAACCTATTGCACCCGCTGTGCGGAACGTACTGGGGAAAACCCCAGTATTTTCAAGAGGACGCCTGGATATGGGGATGCTGGATGGACCAATGTCAGCAAAGCACATGAACGTTGCACTGGTTGCATCTTGACGGCTGCCCAACGCCACCTCGATGGCTTTCAGACCGTCACCTTCTTGACGAAACCTAGGACTGTTTGATGAGGACTTGAATGGTCGACGGTGGATTCCCTATTGGCTCTCTTCGAGGTGCAACTGATTGATCTCGCAAGCGCCTACTTCTGGAAGATGATGTCGACACCTCTGTTCACCCAAGATTGACGAGGAGCCACGACTTCAACATGAATGAACTTCAGTAGATGCGCTATAGACACAATCTAG
>JBDTPK010000383.1:0-3714 GCA_039932735.1 Nitrospirota bacterium | reverse complement strand
CGAGTCCTATCTCCCAGCCTATGTGCTTGACCAAGCTGTAACGTGAATGCCTCTCTGACGGACAGAAGCGGGGTATGTCCGTTAACCACATCATGAGGCGGAATAGAACTGGGAAGGACACACGCAGAAACATGCAAGGGAAAGACAACAATACCGATACCGAGTTCATACCCTCAAGACCCTCCTTGGGTAACTACCGGGTCTGGTTGGAAGTGGAAAAAGAGAAACAACAAGGCAAGGACGCCGAGTCTTCTGTAGATGCTTGATCTCACGCTCTATCTGGCGAGGATCAAACACGAGTCGCAGAATCGGCCTATGCACTGTATAAATAACATGGGAGGAAGGATAGGCATGATCAAGAGGATCGGTTCAACGCTGAGCAGCGAATCATGACACAAGGACGTTCAGGCAGAAGTTTGGACGAGGTTTGCTAAGTGGACCGGAGCGGTTCGAGTCATTCAACGAGCCTGGAAGACCCGTTATCGCGCTGTATATCGAAAGACAGTCTCATCGCTACTTCACACACACCGGGAGGAATACCATGGAAGAGAAAAAATGTGCGCATCCGTCTTGCAGTTGTGCGGCTGAAAAAGGGAAAGAATTTTGCTCCGATCCATGCAGGAATTCGAGTCTATCGGGACGCTGCCCCTGCAGTCACGCGGGCTGTAAGGGGAAAACTTCCTAACGGGGTCATGCCGGGATAACGAAATATTCGATCAAATTAGCCGCTCTCGTGTTTATACAGGACCGCTTCCGGCCCTTGGTCATTTTTGTGGAGCGTGAGCAGCACATGTTCCAACATCGGCACGATATCATGTTGATAGTTGGGATTATCCTTCCACTGCCCTGCAGGACGCACGGACTTCCGACGTTGGGGTTTCGTCGATCAAGGATGGAATTTCAAGACGGTAGGCCGTCCCGCGTGTGTCGTTCAGTTCATCAAAGACTATTTTGAGATCGTCAATGCCCAGGGCTTTGTTCCAATCAATGGGAGTATGGCCATGGTCCGACACGAACACTAAGAGCGAGCGCTGCATGAAGGGTTCATCCCGTAATCCTCGCCACTAAATAGGGTCGATTGGCGTCACCTCAGAGAACGTAACGCAGGGTCGGCAGCGTGTTGAGTGGGAAGGAAGCGGTTACAGCCGTTCAGCCCGGTCCCTCCACGTTCCGTGTCGCTGTGAGAACGGAAAGGATCTCCAGACGAAGAGAATTTATCGATGGATTGCCAAGACCGCAAGAAGTGCCTCGCAAGTTAACCTCTGCACATCACAAGTGGTATCGGAACCTTGTCGTCCCTCTTGTTTTGGGCCCTATCTGTTGGAGCCGTACCAGTACACATCACTTTAAAGAAAGTTTCTTTTCGTCTGGCTTCGCGTGCAAGCGGGGACTCACCAGTTCGATGCGCAGGATCGGCCCCAGAAGTTGCAACGGCCCTTCGTATTGCACGAAACTTGGAATCCCCTCGACCATCAGCCAACAGTCATAATGGAACTCGGCGGGGAGTTTCCCGGTGACCTTGCCGAGCCACTCTTGAATCATACCGAGCTCCGGGGTGAAGACAAACTGCGTAGCCGTGCTTGAGCGGTCGCCGATTTGAATGGATTGCTCCTCTCTGGCATGGATCTGCACAGGAACGACCTTTGGCGCCGGCGTGAACGCGAGGACACTCACCGTTGCGTCGGCACCCTTCGGGAGATTCTGTGACACCATGATGAGCATGCCGTTATAGACATCCTTGGGCAGATCAAAGTGCCCGCTCTGCACGTCCTCTTTTCCCTGCGTTCCCCTTTGCGAGCGTACCGTGTATTGCGCACTGCCGCGGTCTATTGTCGCATCGAGCTGTTCGGGAAATGACGGGCCGCGTTGCACCAGACGGTAGGTCAGAAGGGTAAACACCCGCTGTTGCAAGAAGGCGACTGTTTCATCGTGCAGCGAACCGTCCTCGAACCGGAACACCAGATGGCTTTCAAGTACATCGCCTTCTGAGACCCTCTGAGTTATCTCACCGTGGCCCACGATGTCCCCGACAAGTGATCGAACGAGGAGAAAACCATGGGTCCCGCCTTCCGGAAACCGCACCGAGACGGGGGCGGCAGCAACAGGGGTGGCAAGGAGCGCGGCGAGCCCCATGAGGACTGCGAGGCAGAGGAGTAAGAAATGCAATGCAGTGTCTCGCCGATGAGGCCATCCCACTAATTGCGGAATAGGCGGCCGAATCGGAGGGTTGGGATAGGGTGGCGGATTAGGGATCGGTGGCTCCGGGGCGGGAAGGGGATACGGATCGGGCGACAGGGGATCGGGGTTTGGTTCTGGATTGGGTTTCCATCTCATGATTACATATCCGTTAGGTGTAGGCATAGCTTACCCCGGTGCTGTGTAAATGAAGCCTGGGGGTTACCCTTGCAGGGTGGAGCGCAAACGCGAGCCTAGAGCCTCGTGCTATCCGGAGTGGATTAACAGCAAGGCAAACTGGCGGAACATATTGAGTGGATAGTGGATTCGCAGGGAGGCGTATTGTAGGAGGGATATGCGGCAAGTGGTTTTATTCGGACGCTCCTTGAGTAAAAGGAAAGTGAATTATGGCAAGTAAAGGGAGGGCGGTTTCCAGTTCCAAGTGCAACAAGCGCAGCATGATGCTGCCTGAACTCGCACGCGTCCGGGGTGACCACTCTGCGGGACACCTGAAGGCCAGCGACGTACGTGGTCGGATGTCCAGTGTCCAAGCCATCGCATCCAGCTCTCCCTGGGTGAAGCCGCTCACGTCGCGGCCCTTGGGGAGGTACTGCCGTAACAGGCCGTTGATGGCCTCGTGAATTCCTCGCTGCCAGGGACTGTGCGGATCGGCGAAGTATCCCGTCCCTCCGGTGGCCAAGCGCTCGTTCTGGTATTAGGGTTTTGCCGAGTATCTTCATTGCCACACAGTGCTACAGTGGCTGGTAAGTGAGACCGTAAATTATTAGCTGATTGCATGAAGGGGGGACTGGACTATGGGACAGGCTGGACCCATCGATACTTCATCACCCTATGGCGATATGAGCCGAATGGTCAAGCACAATCACATGCAAATCCTGGCATTGTTCCAAGTGTATCTCGGTTCCCCTGCAGATTCACGCCAGGCTATCCAGGAACAAATTCTTCGCCAGCTCGCGTCGCATTTGGACACAGAGAAGGAACTCTTATTCCAGGAGATTCGAAGGTTGGGGCCGCTGGGCCGGAAGTTTTTGGGAGAGGCTGAGGTGGAAAACGAAGAAATCAAGGCGATGATCCTTGAATTGCAACACTCCGAAGGGGACGACGACCAGGCACGGGATGAATTCTTCGAGGACATGATGCAGTCGGTCCGGGTCTTCTTCATGACAGAAGAACGCGACCTCCTGCCACTGGTCGACCGTTCTAGGCAACCATAGCTCGTGCTTGCGGCGTCACAACGCTTCTTAGGGTATCTTTAACGATCCTCTAGTGCCTCGCATAAAGGCTAGTTCCGCGCTGCATCGTGTGCGAAGGAGGGAGAGAGGTCCTTGCCAGGAGAAAATCAGTTCGGGCAACCAATGAAGTCCCTCCTCTTCCGGCGAGAGAGAGCCTGTTCCTGCCGATTTACTGTCTGTACAGTCTCATTCACGGTGAGGAGGGTCATTCGGCTAGGCGCGAGCTAGGTGCGAGCATTGGGTGACGCGACGGACGTTTCTAAAAACGGATTGGAAAGGTCAAGTG
>JBDTPK010000382.1:0-3717 GCA_039932735.1 Nitrospirota bacterium | reverse complement strand
CGCATGCTGTGCGGCCTGTTATCTCCTGATCAAGGCGCGATTCTTTGGCAGGGGAGAGACATCCGCCAACTCAAGGAACTCTATAGCGCCCAGCTGACCTACGTAGGGCATCTCAATGGAATCAAGGATGAGCTAACTCCGGTGGAAAACCTCAAGGTCTCCGCATGCCTCGCTGGCGATGAAAGCTCTGGCGGAATCGTCCAAAAGGCGTTGGAGGCCGTTGGTCTCGGGCGACCGATTCATCGTTTGCCGACGAGGGTTTTATCACAAGGACAAAAGCGTCGCGTGGCATTGGCACGTCTCTGGCTTTCCGCACGTCCATTATGGCTCTTGGATGAGCCGTTTGCGTCGCTCGATGCTGCGGCCACAAGTTATCTAACTCAACATATCCAGTCGCATCTCAGTCATGGCGGTATGGTCGTCGTTGCTACGCACCAGGAGATCGCGCTCCCACCTGATTCCGTCCAGCATCTGAGGCTGACTCGATGAGCCAGCCCAGCATGAGTGAGGCGTTGCGCGGGATTGTCCGGCGAGATCTTCTGCTGGCCATGCGGCATCGTTCGGATGTGGCGATGTCGGTGTTCTTCGTCGTCATCGTTGCAAGCCTCTTCCCGTTGGGGGTCGGACCAGAGCCGGCAGTGCTGAGGATGATCGCCTCCGGCGTATTATGGGTTACAGCCCTACTGGCGTGCCTGTTGTCACTCGGACGTCTCTTTACCGCTGACTATCTCGATGGGGTATTGGAACAGACGCTCTTGATCTCTCAACCTCTGGCTGTTTTGGTCGTTGGTAAGGTGTTTTCGCACTGGGTGATCTCCGGCTTGCCAGTGGTGCTGCTCTCGCCGCTCCTCGGCTTGCAGTTCGGTCTCGATGGGGACTCGTTGGGGGTGTTGACGCTATCGCTCTTGCTTGGTACGCCGACGTTGAGTATGATTGGGGCCATCGGTGCTGCGCTGACGCTAGGGTTGCGCGGGAGCGGTTTACTAGTTGCGCTCCTAGTGCTTCCACTGTTTATTCCGGTGCTGATATTTGGGGCCGGCGCCGTCACGAATAGTTTGGCCGGAGTCGGCAGCGAAGCGAATCTGTCGTTACTCGGAGCCTGTTTTCTGCTCTCACTTGCGTTAGCGCCGTGGGCCACGGCTGTTGCATTACGCATTGCAGTAGAATAAGACATCGGTATGAGTGCACAGGTATGAACTGGTTGAAATATTCCTCGCCGCAGGCGTTGTACCCGTTAGCCGGGCGGCTGATCCCGTGGTTTACCGCCACGGCGCTGGGACTGATCGGGGCCGGCCTGTACGTGGGTTTCTTTGTCGCGCCGACCGATGCGACGCAAGGCGACGCCTACCGTATTATCTTTGTCCATGTTCCGGCGGCCTGGATGTCCATGTTTCTCTACGTCATTATGGCCATCTGGGCCGGTATCGGCCTGGGGCTTAATGCGCGGCCCTCGTTCATGATGGCGCAGGCCATTGCTCCCACCGGGGCGATGTTTACGTTCCTCGCGTTGTTCACCGGGTCGATGTGGGGCAAACCCACGTGGGGCGCTTGGTGGGTGTGGGATGCCCGACTGACCTCGGAGCTCATTTTGTTGTTTCAATATATTGGAATCATGTTGTTGCGCTCATCGATTGACGACCTGCGGCGGGCGGATCGCGCGAGCGCCGTCTTGGCGCTGGTGGGAGTGGTCAATGTGCCAATCATCTATTTTTCGGTGAAGTGGTGGAATACCTTGCACCAAGGGGCCTCCGTCAGTATCACCGCGGCGCCGACCATGGCGGGGGCGATGGTGACCGCGATGTTGGTCATGGCGGTGGGGTTTTGGATGTACAGCATCGCGGTGACATTGGCCCGCATGCGCTGTGTGATCGTGGAGCGGGAGCGACAACCGTCGTGGGGGAAGCCGGCTTCAGTCACGGACGTGGCGGAGGCGCGCTGATGGAGTGGGGGAGTGTGGCGGAGTTTTTCGCAATGGGGGGCTATGGCCTCTACGTGTGGACCTCCTTCGGTGTGACGGCGGCGTGTATGGGGGGCGAAGTGCTTGCGGTCTGGCGGCGGGCTGCAGCGGCGGCGGAAAGCCGGAATGAGTCGTAGGAGGAGACGGAGACAATGACACCTCGCAAGAAGCGGTTTCTTTTGATCGGTCTGGGTCTGGGCGCGTTGGCCGTGGCGTCGGCCTTAGTCTTGAATGCGTTCCAAAGCAACCTCGTGTTCTTTTACACGCCGACGCAGGCGGCCAACGGGGATGTGCCCCAGGGGCACAGCTTTCGGATCGGGGGCATGGTGGAAGCCGGCAGCCTCACGCGCGAGGGCGATGGGTTAACCGTCCACTTTATTGTGACCGACACGGCGAAACGGGTGCCCGTGACGTTCAAGGGAATCCTTCCGGACCTCTTCAAAGAAGGCAAGGGCGTCGTGGCGCAAGGGCAGCTCCGAGCCGATGGGGCCTTCCTGGCTAGTGAAGTGCTGGCGAAACACGATGAGAACTACATGCCGCCGGAGGCGGCGGATGCGATGGCGAAGGCCAAGACCGCAGGTGCGCAGAGCAGCGGCACCCTGGTTGTCAATCCACGCTAGGAGCCGACATGATTCCTGAAATTGGTCATTATGCCTTAATTCTCGCGCTCTGTGTGGCGGTGGTGCAGGGAACCCTGCCGATCTATGGGGCCGCGGTGAGCAACTCCTCGCTGATGGCCGTCGCGAAGCCGGCGGCACGCGGGCAATTCCTCTTGGTCTTACTCTCTTTTTGTTGTCTGGCGTATGCCTTTGCGGAGAAAGACTTCTCCGTGCTCTACGTAGCGGCCACGTCGAACTCTCAACTCCCGCTGCACTATCGTCTTGCAGCCATCTGGGGCGCGCATGAGGGCTCGTTGCTTCTTTGGATGTTCATTCTCAGCATCTGGATGGTCGCTGTCTCGTTCTTCTCAACCCATCTGCCGGAAGCGATGCGCGCGCGCATCTTGGGCGTCATGGGTCTCGTGAGTGTGGGATTTCTGTTATTCATGTTGACGGTCTCTAATCCGTTCGAACGGCTGATCCCTGCCGCATTGGACGGGCGCGATTTGAATCCGCTCCTGCAAGACCCAGGCATGGTGATCCATCCACCGATGCTCTATATGGGGTACGTGGGATTCTCCGTCGCGTTTTCCTTTGCGATTGCCGCGCTCTTGGGGGGTACGTTGGATGCGGCATGGGCGCGCTGGTCCCGCCCATGGACCACGGTCGCCTGGTGTTTTATGACCGTGGGGGTGGCGATGGGGAGCGGTTGGGCCTATTACGAGCTAGGCTGGGGTGGCTGGTGGTTTTGGGATCCGGTTGAAAACGCCTCATTCATGCCGTGGTTGGCGGGAACTGCGTTGATGCATTCGCTGGCGGTCACCGATAAACGGGGTGGCTTCAAAGCCTGGAGTGTGCTGCTCGCCATTATGGCCTTCTCGCTCAGTTTGCTCGGAACCTTCTTGGTTCGTTCAGGCGTCTTGACGTCTGTACATGCCTTCGCCACTGATCCGAAGCGGGGCTTGTTCATTCTCGTGTTCCTGGCCGTGGTGATCGGCGGCTCGTTGGTCTTGTACGCGTGGAGGGCACCCCGCGTGGGCTTGGGCGGGGGTTTCGCCATGATCTCGCGCGAGGGTATGTTGCTGGCGAACAATGTGTTGCTGGTAGCGGCCTTGGGGTCGGTGCTCCTGGGCACGTTGTATCCCTTGTTCTTGGATGCGC
>JBDTPK010000381.1:0-3722 GCA_039932735.1 Nitrospirota bacterium | reverse complement strand
GGGTTTACCGTGAAGGATACCTATTACCGGATTCAGTTGGCTCAGCGCAGGCTGGCGTTGGCAGAAGAAAATCGCGAACGGTTTTCCCGTATCCTTGCGATCAATACGATCCGATTCAATAAAGGGTACATCGCTGAAATTGATCTGATTCGGATTCGCTTGCAGATGGTGGACTTTCACTCGCAGGTGATCCAATCGCTCCAGGCGGCAGAATCGGCGAGGGGAGAGCTTCGTCAGTTGCTTCGGTTATCCCCCAAGACGGTGCTGGAATTGACTACGGAGTTGGGTTTCCGCCGGATCGATCCCGATATCGAAAAGCTCCGTATGACCGCTCTCGAAATGCGTCCGGACATCCGGGCCAAGCGCTTTACTTTTTCCCAGCGAGAATCCGATCTGAAGCTGGCGAAAGCCTATCGGATCCCCGATGTGACGATCGGAGCCGGATACGCGATTCAAGGAGCGCAGGGGCCTGATAATCCAGGCCAAATTGCGCTCAGCGCCGGCATTCCCTTGCCTCTGTTCAACCGGAACCAAGGTGGGATTCTCCAGGCGGAGGTTTCTCTCCAGTCGTCGGAAGCCGACCTGGATAAGACGACTAATCTGGTTGAAAATGAAGTGGATGTCGCCTATCGCAATCTCCTGCAGAGCCGGCGACTGGTCGAAGCCTATTTCGGTGAGGTGTTGGAAGACGCCCGTGCAACCTTTACCATTGTCGAACGGGCCTATGAACGGGGTGGAGCGACGATTCTCGACCTACTTGATGCCGCGCGCACGTCGCGAACGATTCAGCAAAACTACATCGAAGCCTTGTTCAACTACCAGCACAATCTCTTTCAGTTGGAAAGTTCCGTGGGACAGGAGATCAAGTCGTGACGAATCGGGTCAACGGTGAGGCAAGGCTGAGCGTATGAATAGATCTCGCAGTCTACCGTTCACGCTAGCGGTGTCAACCGTAGCCTTATTCTGTCTGGCTCTCTTTGCCTGTGGGAGAGGAGAGGAGTCTCCCGTCTCCAATGCCGCCACGACCCTACCTCAAGTGGGTGAGTCGGCGGCGGAATTACATACACGGGTGGAAACGGCGCTTGTCGAACTTGGGTCGGGAGCCCATGACCTCACATTGGTTGGGAAAGTCGCCTATGGGGAGGATCGATATTCAAGAATTTCCTCTCCGCTTCAAGGGCGAGTCCTTGAGGTGCGGGCGCATTTGGGTGATCGTGTGCAAGCAGGCAATGTGCTGTTGGTGTTGGATAGCCAGGAAATTGCCCAAGCCTATTCGGAATATGCCAAGGAAGAGTCGGAGCTTCAATATGCGGCACGGGCTCGTGAGTTAGCCAATGATTTGTATGAGAGTAAAGCGTTGGCATTGAAGGATCTCAAGCAAGCGGAAAACGAATTGATCAAGGCACGTGCGGAATTCCGCCGCACAAAAGAACGATTGTTGTCCTTGCGCGTGTCCGCCCAGGAACTCAATAAACCACTCGAGCAGCAGCAAATCACGTCCAGATTCGAAATGAAAAGTCCTTTAACCGGGATCGTTGTGGAACGAAATGTGACACCAGGACAGTCAATCGGGGGAGACTCCGGCCAAGTCCTGTTCACGGTGGCCGATCTCGACACGCTACAGGTGATCGCGGATGTCTTCGAACGGGATCTCGCCTTGGTGAAGGAGGGACAGTTTGCCAACGTGACCGTGGAGGCCTACCAGGACGTAAGTTTTCCCGCGACCGTAACCACAATCGGCGATGTGGTTGACTCGATGTCGAGAACCATCAAGCTGCACGCCTTGGTCAATAATAAGGATCACCGACTGAAGCCGGGAATGTTCGCGCGTCTCCATATCGAGGTCGGAGAGTCCATGCGACTTCTGACGATTCCTCGCGAAGCGGTATTGGAAGAGGATGGAAAGCAGTTTGTGTACGTCGTCGAAGGCGCCGACCAGTATGTTAAACGGGAAGTCGCAGTGAGCACAATTTCACCGGATCAGGTACATGTCTTGCGCGGCCTGACATCGGGACAACGCATCGTGACTAAAGGAGCAGTCTTGATCAAGGGGCAGGAAGTCAGCTGTCGGCCAACCAAAGCGAAATCCTGTCCTCTCTCGTCCGGCCACGCGAAAGGATAGCGTCCTCACGTGGAGCCTCTCTTGCTTGAAATTGGATTCTAATCGCATCCCATGATAGCCAGAATTGTTGAACTCTCTCTCAACCAGCGGGTCATGGTCTGCATCCTGGGCTTTCTGCTTTTTTTCGGCGGGCTCTACGCCTTTCACACCCTCGATATCGTCGCCTATCCCGATCCTTCACCGCCGATGATTGAGCTGATCACCCAGCAGCCCGGATGGTCGGCCGAAGAGGTCGAACGCCAAATCACGGTTCCCCTGGAAGTCGCACTCAATGGCATGCCGGGCCTCACGGACATTCGCTCGATCTCAATCTTTGGGTTGAGCGATATCAAGATTTACTTCGATTTCGACACAGAGATCTTTCGCGACCGTCAGGAAGTATTGAATCGGCTGACCTCGGTGCAATTGCCTCTCGGGGCGGCGCCGTCGCTGTCTCCTTGGTGGGCGATTGCCGAAATCTATCGGTATGAACTCACGGGGGCGGGCGAGACGACGCTCACGGATTTGAAAACGATTCAGGACTGGCAGGTTCGTCGCGAGTTCAGACGCATTCCCGGCGTCATCGACGTCACCACATTCGGGGGGACGACCAAAGAATATCACGTCGATATCGATCCGGGACGGTTGATCAGCTATGGGGTCAATCTGTCGCAGGTCATGTCAGCATTGAGCAATAGCAATGCCAATGTCGGAGGTAGTTATCTGACCATCGGTCCGCAGAACTACAACATTCGTGGACTGGGCCTCATCGACGAGATCTCAGATATCGAAAACGTGATGGTGGCGGCGAAAGACGGGACACCGATTTTCATCAGGACCCTGGGGAAGGTCACGGTCGGATCCCGAGTGCGCTTAGGGAAGGTCGGCATCGATGATCGCGACGATGTCGTCGAAGGAGTCATTCTGCTCCAGCGAGGGTACAAGGCGCTCAATGTCCTTGAGAAGGTTCGCGGAAAGGTTGAGGACCTGAACACCGGGAAGTTGCCATCCGGCGTGAAGATCAAAACCTTCTACGATCGCACGGCGTTGATTCATACCACGGTAGAAACCGTCACAGATATTCTCATCACCGGCATGGCCTTGGTGTTTATCATCTTATTAGTGTTCCTGGGACATCTACGCGCGGCACTGATTGTGGCTTTGACCATTCCGCTCTCATTGCTCTTTACCTTTTCGATGATGGTCTTCATTGGACAGTCGGCGAATTTAATCTCGCTCGGGGCGATCGATTTCGGCATTATCGTGGATGCCACGCTGATTATGGTGGAAAGCATCTTTTTCCATCTGGCGCACGCGAAGAAATCCACTGGCTTAACCGTCAACCAGCAGATTGTGCGGGCCGCGCGCCAGGTGGGGCAGCCCATCTTTTATTCTACGGCGATTATCGTGGTGGCGTTCATTCCGCTCTTTACGATGACGGGTGTGCCGGGAAAGATATTTTCACCCATGTCCATTACCTATGGGTTTGCCTTGGTGGGCGCGCTCTTGATGGCCTGTACGTTAGCACCTGTGCTGTGCTCCTTCTTGCTGAGGGGAACGATTCGGGAAGACGACACAGCGATCGTAGGGGGAATCCGCCGTCTCTATAACTACGTGTTGG
>JBDTPK010000380.1:0-3724 GCA_039932735.1 Nitrospirota bacterium | reverse complement strand
TGAGTGGATCGGTAATATTTCCACAGATGAGACACTTCCACCCGTCATACTCCCAGGCACAGCCTCCCTCGAAATGCGCGGCGATGCTCATTCCCCCGCAACGTTCACAGGCCATAGAGTCCTCCATCGTGGCTTTGGAGCACGTAGGTATGACAGCAGGTCTTCTCGCACAGTATGCAGGAGCGCTTCTGTGGCAATCGCGAACTCGCTGTTGATCGATCAATGCTCTGTTTCGAGGACGTCTCTCGATGATCCTGTTCATCGGAACTCTTTCCCGGCTTCTCCCTATCGCGAGGACCGTCACCTTCGCCGCATGAGGCCTACATCAATGTGATTCAGGCAAATAGCATCAAGCCGATCAGGGCAAGAACCGGGTCCATAGAAAATCCCTTCGGCATGGGGCAACTGGTCGTGCAGTGGGTATGTTTCGCGACGTCTTGATCCAGTCGCAGAGAACGATTCCGGGCCATGTGAATCAGCCCAGGTCCGCACATCTTCAAGGTATGGGCCTGCTACGCCGCCGAGGTCAGCTGACGTGAACGGACTCGCGTGATTGTATAACCGGTCTAGAAATTGAGGGAGAGATTGAGCGGAGAGGAGGTTACACCTGGCTTGGCTATTACAATAGATCGGTACTTCTCGGAGGACCATGGCCACCACCTGTGAAAGAAAAGGCGGCTACTGCCAAGACCTACACTTTACGCCCCATGACCAATCCGGTCAATGCGCTCAAATTCGATTCGCCTAAAATCCGAAGGGGATGTTCATCCATTGACATGAAGATGGATGCGGGAGTATGAAGAATGTGACTGTGCTCTCACCCTCAGAGAGGAGGTCGCTGATGGAAGACCTTGGTCCACCAGATCAGAATACCCCGGCGGATTGAAGGCGGGTTGCTCGGCTGGACTGGCAGCTCCATCTTCGACGGTCACACCATTCCCGCGTTCGGGAACCACACAAGAAGATTCGGCCGATTGGAAGATAGGACGCTGACAGATGAAGCTCCACAGCACGAGGGGAGCTGCAACTGTCCTCATCGAGCAGGCTCAAGACCGTCAGTCACGTACGGGTCTCTCCGGTGGTACCACAATCACATAGTTGTCGACGGCGTCCCAAGCGCCCACCACGGGCACCGCAAGGGTTCCCCTTTCTCTCTTCCCTTGATGGCTGCCCGTGGCGTTTTTCGTCCTGATGTCACCATGTTGTTCTGTGGAGGGAGAAGTATTTCAAAACTCAATCTCACCAGAGGAGGTGACGATGCTTGTCCATGAAGTCATGTCAACCGGTCTTGTGATAGTGAAGAAGACCGATACAATCCGGTCGGCGGTGATGAAAATGATGAACCGCCACTGTGGGTCTCTTCCTGTGGTCGAGGGAGACAATCAGCTCGTTGGAATGGTCACGTTGCGGGATGTCTTGATTCCGCTCTATCCGAACTATGGAGACTATATTCACGACAATGTCCACAGTCGGAGTTTTGTCGAAATGGAAGATGGGTATCCGGAGGCACTTGGCGGGAAAGTCGAGGACATCATGAGTAAGAATCCAATGACAGTGGCGCCCCACGATCCTATTTTGGAAGCCGCCTCGTATATGGGCGTCAAGAACTTCCGGCGCATTCCCGTCGTCGAAAATGGCAGGCTTGTCGGGATGGTCAGCATCGGTGACATCAACCGCGGGTTATTCTTTGAGAAAGGGATGCAACACTGAGCCAAGATTTCCCGTGAAGGGCCCGTCTCGATGGATAGGGTCGCACGTATTCACGCCGCCACGCCGAACCCGTACGTTCTGACGGCCATCCTCGCGGACACGCATGATACCCCAAGACATTGCGAGTTAGGCTATCTGCCGTACCACCTTGAACCTGTTTCCCAACGATCACCTTTACGCCCATCCCATAATCGAAGGCGAATCCGTGAAACGTTCCTGTTTGTCAAGGCGAGTGGGAGCAGGATGTCAGAGTGCATATGAATTTTCACAGTGATCTGTCTTGGAAGGGCCGCCTGCGAGACGGGTCGAGGGCAGCGGGCGAATCACCGCTGATATTCTTTGCAGGCATCTTCTTTCTCCCTGCCTTGCGCGGGAAAATCTTATCTGACGTCTTCTCGCTAAATGTAGCCGTCGACCTTCATCCGCGGAGTCCCTCTCCAAGCTCATGATGCTATGCCTGTGTGAAAATCTGGGTGCCCGCTTTTGACATTGGTTGAAGAGGGGCTACACGCTCATGATGCCCATAGAACGACTTATGTGAAGAGGGACGGCCCAGCGCGCATCACGCAGTGCAATCCACGAGGCCACACCGAACCAAGGATGAGGTGGATATGACAAACCTTACTCCACCAGATCACAATGGCCCGCCGAGTCACGGGCGGGCTTCTCGTCAGTTAAGCTAGCCGGTTCTCCAGCGGCTCTCGTCTTGCCGCCTAGGCAATATCTATCACACAGAGGAGTCGTTGTAGGGCGCCTGAGCCGACATGGTCAACAGTACCGGCTTCATCGAGTTCCCTCTCCGCTGACGAGTCGCCGTTAGCACCACCCCCGCACGCGTCTTTATCCAATTCACAGAGGTATTTCTCAGGTAGGTGAGAGGGAGGTTCATAACATGGCAAGTACAACCACATGGGGGAGGCGGACCGGGGCTACGATATGTCGCTCTGATACGATTCCAGGCCTCTCAAGATCGGGTGATTTGCAATCTTGTTTGCGGTGGGATCCGAGGTCGTCTTTGAGCGCGTATTTGGGTATCCCCACGGGTTAGATTCGATGACGCCGGAGTTCGAAAACGTCTGGATGGGCCTGTGGAAGTTTAACGTGATTTCCAACATCGTTAACGGGCGGCGTGGCGGCAGAGATCGTGGCGCGCATGTCGAACCTGTGCGATGTAGTGTGGAACAACGAGAGCAAGGACTGCTTGCACGTGATTCCGTATTAAGTCGCCCAGTTGGTTTCGGTGAGCTGAAAATAGAGAGACTGTCAGCGTCTCCTCAGCTCCATACACGGGCGACCTCGCCAGCTAGGTAGGGTCGCTCGTGGTGTGTTGTTCGCGAATGAGCTGAAGCAGGGTGTAGCTGGATGCATCCCGTAACGATTGATCCATGAATCCTCTGTCTGAGAACCGTTTCATCTCGTTCGAACCCTGGCGACTGACCACGATAGCTCGTCACCATTCGTCTAGACCTTGTGGAGAATACTCTGCGTGATCGTGTCTTCGTGTCTGAACTTCAGTATGACGCAGGCCGGATAACGGCACCAGACTTATCGGGTGGACGATGGAATTTTTCAACGACCGGAAACACGAGGGCGGCAAAGTCCCAGTAGCGCATGCGGATCGCGTCTGAATGCGTACCGGCTTGGAAGACAATCTCTTCGTCCTCTGTGAGCGATTGATCAACATATACAGGGAGTCCATAGAGGTTGCCGAATGGCGACATGGCGCCCAACTCGCAGTCTGGAAACAGGATTGTGATCTCATCCTCAGTCGCGAGCCGCACTTGGTGGGTGTCGAAGACCGTCCTTAAGCGACGAAGGTCCACGTTCCAACTTGCCGGCAGCACCGTCATGACGAACTGCTCATCTACCTTCACGATCACAACCTTGGCCATTTCCTTCTCAGGGGTATGGAGCATCTGCGCGATGGCAAGAGCGTGAAACGCTTCCGGGTGGGGCAAGACATCATAATGAACATGTTCACGATCGAGATACGCGTTGAGTGTTGGTGAGATGG
>JBDTPK010000379.1:0-3731 GCA_039932735.1 Nitrospirota bacterium | reverse complement strand
CGAGCGCCATCCTGAAGTTCTGCAAGAACTCGTTGCGTGAAGTGGTCCGGCCCAGAGGAGGATTTAAGGTGGCAGACCCATTAAATCCTCTCGTAGTATTCTTGAGGAGCTCAAACAGCGCGGAGTTCTGGCTCAGGCGATTGATGCGAAGCCGACCTTTCAGTATTCGATTTAGCAGGATGCTGAAAAAAGGGGGTGTGGGGTAGCTGGGACGATCCCCTTGCTCGCGGAACGCGCACGATAGGAATGTGCTCGTTCGACGCGCGCAGTTGGGATCATCCCACCCACTCCTTATGAGGACGATGATGATCTACACCTATGTCCTCGACCGTGGACCGGCGAGGGTTCGTAGTCCGCTGGACGGGCTGTGAGCTCATCCGGGGAGATTGTTATGCCGCAGCGAACGCCAGGTAGTATTCGTCGCGCGATGCCTGCTATCGGCCAAAAGCAGAAAGGATGAGTGTCATGGCACGACGGGGATTCTTTGCGGAGCTTCAGCATCAGTCTCGCGTAACCGCTCGAGAGCGAGAACGGGATGAGCGAGATGCCGTTCGGCGCCATGTCGCGGCAGTTACGCGAACCGAACAGGCGAAGAAGGACTGGGAGCGTGCCCAGGCTCAGCTCGCTAAGGCGGCCGATTCTGAACGAAAGCGCCTTGAGAAAGAGGCTCGCGAGGCGCATGTAGCCGCTATGGAAGCGGAGGTTATCGAGCGAAACGGGAAGCTCGAACAGATCTACGGGGAGATCGACTCGCTACTTGCCTCTACGCTTGGGGTGGATGACTACGTCGATCTCAATTCGCTTCGCGTTGTAGTGACGCACCCGCCATTTGGCCGTAACGATCTTGAAATTCCACTTCCTCGGTCGAGCAGTATGCTCCTGCCTAACGAACCGGTTCTGGCGCTGCCAGAGCCACCGACAGGCCTAGCCAGCTTCTTTGGCAAGAAGAAGTACGCCGAAGCCATAGAGAACGCGCATCAGGCACACGAGCGAGCTTTAGTGGAGTGGCGCGAAGCGTGCCGTGACGTGCTAGCGCGGCACCAAAAGGCCGAAGAGGTGTGCGCCCGAGATGAGGCCCGGCGCCTTGACTCGCTCAGGTCTGAGCGCGAACGCTATGCCAACGAGTGCGCCGTACGCGAATCTGAGGCTGCCGACCGAAACAGGAGGCTTGACGAACTGGTCACGAATCTGGGGTACAGCACTGCCGACGCAATCCAGGAGTACGTCTCTATCGTCCTATCGAATTCGGTGTATCCCGATCATTTCCAGGCCGCGCATGAGTTCGAGTTCGATCCCTCGACGGCCGAGCTTCGTCTTCGCGTACTGGTTCCCGGTCCAGGTGAGATCCCCGCAATCAAGTCCTACAAGTACACGAAGGCCACTGACGGGATTACGTCGACGCCGCTCTCACAAAAGGAGTGTCGTGACCGATACGCCGTCGCAATTCATCAGGTAGCGCTCAGATCTTTTCACGAGGTGTTCGAGTCTGACCGCCGTGGCCTCATCAAGACGATTTCGCTGGAGGTGGGTACCAACACAATTGATCCCGCGACAGGCCAGCGTACCTACATGCCGTTCGTGATTGCAGCCGCCGAGCGCGAGTCGTTCCTTGCGTTCGAATTGTCGGCGGTTGTACCTGCACTCACGCTGGGACGGCTCGGCGCTGCCGTTTCAAAGAACCCATATAACCTGGTCGCCGCCGATCGCTCCGGAGTCCGTCGGTCGTGACGCAGCGCGGCCCGTTAGTCTTCAATCCGCCGCCCGGCTGGCCTAAGCCCCCCAAAGGGTGGACGCCCCCACATGGCTGGAAGCCAGATCCTGCTTGGCCTGCCCCGCCACCTGGTTGGCAGCTTTGGATTCCAGACGGCACCCCAATGGGAGATAGTGTATTCGGCAGCGGCTCAGATCCCTCTGCCGCTACGGAGAAGTCTCAGGGAGAATCTGAGCCGCAATCTCCAACCAGTATGGACCAGCGGATCGCGTTCTTGGAGGCCGAGAACGCGGCCTTACGCGCACGTTTGGAGTCCCTCGGTACGGATCCAGGCAACGTCGTCGTCCTCGACGACGAACGCGTTCTTCAGGACGTCGGGATCTATCGGTATCACCACCCCCTTGAAAACGCGCTTGCCTATCGAGAGCGACTCGATGACATAACGGCTCGGATCGCTGAGACGATTAAGGTGGGCACCGCGATCGAAAAGTCGAACATGTTCACTTTCGACGGTTCGTTGGCAAAGGGCCGTGCGATGACGAACGACTTGGGGAAGCTGATGCTCCGCGCCTACAACGCTGAAGCCGAGAATGTCGTGCGGTCGCTTCGCGCAGGAAACACCGTGACTGCCATCAAGCGGCTTGACGTGGCCAGAAAAGCGATCGCAAAGCTTGGCAAGATGATGGAGATGCGTATCGCAGACCAGTTCCATGCCCTACGCATCCAAGAAATTGAGCTCACGGCCGATTACTTGGTGAAGAAGGAGGAGGAGCGAGAGGTGGCGCGCGCTGAGCGGGAGCGGCTGCGCGAGGAGCGCAAGGTCGAGCTAGAACTCGCTGCCGCGCGAGAACGTCTTGAGAAGGAGCGAAACCATATCCTGACGGTGATCGAGAAGGTCCGGGCGAATGGTACAAGCGACCCTGAACTCGAGCGCAAGCTCACTGATATCGACAGTGCAATTGCTCAGAACGACTACCGTGCCGCCAACATTCGGGCGGGCTACGTCTATGTCATCTCGAACCGCGGTGCGTTCGGCGATTACGTCGTGAAGATTGGGCTAACCCGCCGGCTGGAGCCGCTCGAGCGCATCTACGAACTTGGAGACGCGTCGGTCCCATTCCGTTTCGACGTGCACGCAATTTTCTTTTCTGAGGACGCCGTTAGCCTGGAAAACGAGCTCCACGAGCACTTCGCGGCGCGTCGCGTGAACTGGGCAAATGATCGAAAGGAGTTCTTTTTCGCCTCACCTGCTGACGTGCGCGCGGTACTTTCTGAGAAGCTGGGAAACCTGCTGGAGTTTGCAGAGCACGCCGAGTCGACCGAATACCTTCAGAGCGTGCGGTACTGGCCAGAACACATTCAGCCGCCACAACCTTCGCGCGCCACAGGAACAAAACAAGGGGCAGACCCCTTAATCTCACTCTAATGGCTATGCACAACCCTCCCCATCCCGGCGAGTTCACTATCCAGGTCTATCTGGATCCCAACAATCTGAGCGGCCGGGAACTGGCTGGGAAGCTCCGTGTGGCTGCTTCAACGCTGCATCGCATTCTTACGGGTACGAGCCGTATCAGCCCTGAAATGGCGCTACGCCTTTCCAATGCTCTTGGCCGTTCTCCGGAGGGTTGGCTTGCCATGCAGTCCAACCACGATCTCTGGCAAGCCAATGGAGAATCAAAGGGGTCGCACCCCTTTGATCCCTCTCAACTGTGAAACGGCGGGATTTCGCAGTCTCCCGGACGGGGCATGAACCCATCCAAGGATGGTGTGTTATGCCGATCCGCATAAGATGTCGTGGTAACCACCACAAGAACGGCAACCGGCTGAAATGGGAAGGCGTATCGCGTATATTTCAGGAGAACCGATGGCGTGTTATACAGATAGAATGGTCAGATCTGGCTCTTGTTCGGATCCGCCTAAACATTGTTAGGCCCAGGTCAAGGTTTTCGTTCTAAACTTAAACCCTGGCGGTTTCAATGACCAAGTGCAAAAAGCGCAGCATGATGCGGCCTGAAATCGA
>JBDTPK010000378.1:0-3748 GCA_039932735.1 Nitrospirota bacterium | reverse complement strand
CGGCTGTCTGATCCATAGATATTGCTGCATGCTCCAAAAAAAAGACGCCCAGGAACCCAGGCGTCGTACGCAGTATATCCGAATCACGATGTCGGTACAAGCGATGCCACGGAAGATGCGTGGATGGTGAGCCGATACCGGCTTGAATCTTGAGTTTTGGAGGCCTCCACGGTATGGTGACCGTGATAGTCTTCTCAAGAAGCCAAGCCGCCTCGAGAGTAACCCCCGCGGAACCATGATCGATCAACCCGTACGACTCTCTCATACGTCAGGCCAACCACCACCTCGTCGTCCATGGCGCTGGTGGCAGATTTCGCTCCTAGTCCTGGGGGCGGTCATCGTGATGGGGGCACTGACAGCGAGCGGGTTGCTGTGGCATTTCTCGAAAGACCTTCCGGATTTGGAGCAGTTGGGGACGTATCAGCCAAGTCTGGTGACGCAGGTCTATGCGAGCGATCAGACGCTAATCGGTCAATTTTTCATCGAGCGTCGCATCCTGGCCTCGGGATCAGACATTCCTGAACGGTTGCGGCGTGCGGTCGTCGCGGTGGAAGATGCCCGGTTCTTTGAGCATCCCGGCCTTGACTACATCGGCATGCTTCGTGCGGCGTGGACGAATCTGCGCCGAGGCGGCAAAGTCGAAGGGGCCAGCACCATTACTCAGCAGTTAGCACGGTCCCTGTTTCTCTCGTCCGAACGTACCTTTGACCGCAAAGTCCGCGAGCTGATCCTCGCCTACAAGATGGAATTGGTCCTGACGAAAGAGCAAATTCTCGAGCTGTATTTGAATCAGATTTACTTTGGCCAAGGCGCCTATGGTGTCGCCTCGGCGTCCCAAACGTACTTTGGGAAAGGCCTCTCCGCCCTCACGATTGCAGAATCGGCATTTCTGGCGGGTCTCCCGAAATCGCCGAACCATTATTCGCCCTTCAAGGCCTACGACCTCGCAAAAAGGCGACAAGAACATGTCCTGGCGCGCATGGAGGAAGCGAAGTTTCTCACGACGGCAGAACGCGAACAGGCTGTTGCGGAGATACTCCATTTCCGTCGCCCTGGAAGTGAACAGGCTGCGCCCTACTTTGTGGAATATATCCGGCAGTGGCTGGTCGCGAAGTATGGGGAAGCGATGGTGTACAAGGGTGGTCTCAAAGTCTTTACGACATTGAATATGGATATGCAGAAGGCGGCTGAAGCGGCCTTTGCAGCCGGCCTGCGCGAATTGGATAAGCGCCAAGGATGGCGTGGCCCACTCCGAACGGTCGATGTGACGTCGCCACCCCCGCTTCTTGTCGTCGCTGCGACTGACGAGGCGGTGAAGATGGGAGACTATCGTGAGGGGTTTGTGACCAAGGTGGCGAAGGACCATTATCTGGTGCAGGTCGGTACGACGGTGACCAAGCTTGCCTTTGACGATATGGCATGGGCAAATCGCCGTTTGACTGGGCCGGATCTGGCAAAAGACATCGTCGTGAATGTGAATCTCAAGCAGATTCTGAAGCCCGGTGATGTCATTGAGGTGAGGGTGAAGAAATTGGATCGTGACATGGTCCATGTGCAACTGGAACAGACGCCCCTCATTGAGGGAGGGTTGATCGCGCTGGAGCCAGGCACGGGCGCCATCCGGGCTATGATCGGAGGCTACGATTTCGGTCGTAGCGAGTACAATCGTGCCGTCCAGGCTCACCGTCAGCCCGGGTCTGCCTTCAAGCCGATTATCTACGCGACGGCCATGAGCCAGGGGATGAGCCCCGCGTCGGTGATCCTCGATGCGCCGGTTGTCTACGAGCAGAAAGAGGATGAGAAAACGTGGAAGCCGGAGAACTACGGAAGGAGAATCCATGGCATGGTGAGTTTGCGAGATGCCTTGGCCCAGTCGCACAACCTCGCGACGGTCCGATTACTGGACAAGGTCGGCATCAAGAATGTCATCGAGTTTGCGAAGACGGTTGGGGTCACCAGTCCGCTGGCGCCGGATTTGTCCTTGGGGCTGGGCTCATCCTCCGTCGGGCTCATGGAACTGACCTCCGTCTATGGTGTGTTCTTGAACCAGGGGAGTCGAACAGAACCCTATGCGATCCTGTCCGTACAGGACAACGCGGGAACGGTTCTTGAGCAGGCGGAACCACAAGCCCTGCCGGTGATTTCCAAAGAAGCGGCGTACTTGATTACGAACATGATGGAAGACGTGATCCAAAAGGGGACCGGTCAAGCCGCCAAAGCGATCGCGCGACCGATTGCGGGAAAAACAGGAACCACGGACGAGTTCAGCAATGCCTGGTTTATAGGCGGTGCGCCGAACTTGGTCGCAGGCCTCTATGTCGGATTCGACGATCGACGTTCGCTCGGCGAAACAGAATCGGGGTCGCATGCCGCGCTGCCTATTTGGGTTAATTTCATGCAAGCCGCGCTCAAGCCGCTGCCGGTCGTGGTCTTTACCATTCCGGAAGGCGTCACATTCGTCAAGGTCGATCCGTCGACGGGGTTACTTGATGGCGAGCAGGAGGGGCAGGGGAGTACCGTCGAACTCTTTACCAAGGGCAGCGAGCCGACTCAAGCGGCTCAACGCCGAACAGACCCGATCGATTTCTATAAGCTGGATCAGCCCTCTGATGGGACGCTGTAGTAGGACGCTGAAAAAAGGTGGAAGGGTAGCCTGGCCGTCGTCCTGCTCGAGAAAACACGCACGATAAGAATGTGCTCGTTCGACGCGCGCACTCGAGGATCGACCAGGCTACCTTTGAAAATGAAATGGGAAATTAGGAGGACCGATATCCCACCCATGCCTTATAACCTGACAGCTCGCTGCGGCCTTGCCGAACGGCCTTTGTGAGCATCCTGCGTTGATACTATTCTGTGTGCCACCGTCGGCCATGTTCTTCAGGGCTGCTCAAGAAAGCCTCGGAACTAGGCCGCAAACGCAGCCTTCTCACCCGCCCAACCCTGAGGTGTGGGAGCGGATTTTTCCCCGTGAGGGGTATGGTGAGGAGAGTTTTTCCACAGCCTCATAGGAATATCGTTGACGGTTGGACTCGACGAGGAATAGACTGAATCCATGCGAATACATTCCCATCGCGCCTTTTCGGTGCTGGCCGGCACGCTCATCGTGCTTTTCTTTGCGTTGAGCTTTAATGCCTATGCCTGCCTTCTGCCCGTGAATGGTGTCACGGCCTCTTCAATGGGGGATGGCTGTTCGACTCCTGATGAGCAACCTGTCTCTCAGTTCTGCGATGTGTTTAAGACGCTCGGCGTGCAGTCCGTCGATAAGCTCCACCTCAACAGTGACTGTCAAACGATCTGTTCTCAAGACACCGTCTCGTTAGCGCTTCGTATCATTCACACCTCGCCAAGCAGCCGCTTGTCCGATCATCCTACAATCGGTTCACCCCAGGATCTCCTGCTCAAAATTTCCATGCTTCGCATCTGATCTCCCTCTCCCATATTGCGTAATCGCTTCTTTGCGTTAACTGCATAAGAGGCGGTCAATTCACGCGACCAACACATGTGCCGTTCTATGCTTGGTTTTAGCGGTCTGGTCCATTGCCTATTTGTTCCTGGCGCTGAGGATCAGAGCGGAGACCGTTTTTCGAGCGTGTGGGAAATCCGGGAGGTCATTGCTATGAAACGGAATAGACAATGTCAGTGTGTGATGTTTGCGTCAGTGTTGGTGATGATCTTCGGCGGCGGATTGTCGCAGGCACAGGATACCGATTCTGTGTCGCGCACCGCGGTCATGCTGCCGGAATTGATC
>JBDTPK010000377.1:0-3750 GCA_039932735.1 Nitrospirota bacterium | reverse complement strand
TGACCAGCACGGAGCACCCTTGAGAGGCCAGTGCCTGGCTGATTGCTGCGCCGAGTCCACGGCTTCCGCCGATGACCAACGCCACCTTTCCGCTCAGCTGTTTGGACCTTGGCAGAAGATCCGTGATCCGCACGAATGAGGGCTGGGGCGAATCCTGGCGCACGAATGCCCGCATCTGAGCCGTCGCAAAGAGCGTGCTGCCCGACAGAAGATTTCCTGCAGTGTGCAGCAAGTCCAATCTTTCGTCGAAGTCCTTAATCGTCACGTCGTAGGAGAACGGCCTCGGCTGTTGTCCATGGTCAGATTTGAAATCGAGCGCCAACTGCCAATAAATCGCCCGTCTGCCAGGAAGTTCCATGCCTACGATAAAACTTGTCCACATCATCGCCGCGATCTGACTGACCGTCGCGCCCTTCGCTGTGAGCCCCCAGCGTTCGACCACTTGTTCAAATTCACCGGCTGATGGACCATAGGTTCCGGTGACGCTGGTGCCAACGAGGAAACTCTGCCTTTTCCTGTTCGCCGCTTCCGTGGTACAGGAAGCCCCTGAAACATTCATTGGCCGCGCGCCTCCATGCCCAGGCAGAAACGTGAATGCCGCCTTCATCATTAGTCGAGCGGAATCATAGACCTTTACGATAGATTGGTCTGTCGACGTCTCAATCACTTCAAGGCGGTAGGTCACTCCGACGTTCAGGGGATTTCGAAACTCCAGCGAGACGCTCTTTAAGATCCTATCGTCTCGGTCCTGGAGCTGACCAAGGGCGGCCAGCGCGCCAAGAATACCGAACACCACAGGCTCGCCATAGGGCGTGGCCCGTGCATACTCCTCAGACATATGCAGCGGGTTCCTATCGTGGCTAGCTGCACTGAACAGCGCCAGGTCCTGTGTCGTGAAACAAACTGTTGTCATGGTCAGCAAGGAGCTTTCAGGATTCGACTGTCTTCACGAACTTATTAGTGATCATGCCCTTGCCAAGAAGATCATATGCCCAGATTTCATGTCCTTTATCGTGGCTAACTAGCTCAAACCCATATTTGGCGTAGGCATCTGCGGCCATCGCATTCTTCTCGGTGGCGATATACGTTCCCCGAAGTGAAATACATCCGAGCTGTTTCGCCCTCAGACACAAGTGCTCCAACATCGTCATCTCGACTGTTCGGCCTATGACTCGACAACTCATGAGCCAGGTATCTATATCCAAGATATCACCTTGGTGTCGGGCAATAATGAGGCTAACGAGCCCGTGCTCAGCGAAGCGATCTCGTAATCGTAACGCGAGATGCACATAGCTGGAATCTTTAACGAATGCCTCCAATCGCGACATTCCATAACGTCTAGTGGTCAGATTGAATTGGTTGGTCTTGCCGATAAGTTGCGCGACCCTCGGCAAGTTAACCTCATCAAACGGTGCAACGATAGCTTGCATCTGGAGGCTCTTGTAGAAATCATCGATGGATCCTGAATTCTTCTCGAGAGCAGCACACTGGGCTCGGGTTCGGTACTGGTAGGTCCGCTGGCTATCCTCAGGAGTAAACGAGCTGGTCTCAAACATTAGATACTGTGCCAGAGATCCTACGTAATATGACGGATCGGTAGGAAGCGGTATCACATCGACCTCCGGAACGAACTGGCGAATCGCCTCACGCTCAACAGGGTTATCATCGATAAAGACCAATGAGTCCAATCCGATACCTAGTTCCTGAGCTATTCTGCGGACGTTGTTCGGTTTCGGCTCCCAATTGGCAATGAATAATGCGATGTCGTCCAGTTTGAGTCGCATCTCTGGATGCTTTTCAAATGGCCGAATGGCATCGTCGTAGTTGTTCTTCGAGCAGACCGCTAAGATAACACCTTTGTTCTTGAGCTTGAGAATATACTCCTGGAATGCGACAAACGCCTCACCGTCAACCCCGCTGCCCAGCTTGATCCCCGCCAATCCATCTTCAGCAATCACACCACCCCACAAGGTATTATCGAGATCCAAAACCAGACACTTCCGGCTCAAACCAAAACTTGCGCCAATCACCGCTGCCGTATGTCTTGCCAAAAATGGTAATGCGTCGAGGGCTACAGCTTGCTTCGCCATATACCAGTATCGGGGGTCGCACCATCGTTGCTTTCCAAAGAGAGCTGATAGACGCTCGCAATCCACAAGCGACACCGTTGAGCCAGCCTCCTCACCAAGCCGGGCATTGAGCGCTTGCGTCATCATGTACCTAGACCCCGGTAGCCTTGCCCCTAAATGACCCATCGGCGCCTCGCATGGCAACGTAAAATTGTGTTGTACAACACGGGCCTTTGACCGTTCTGCAATCATGCACCAGAGGGCAGTCCATCGCGCTACTTCCGCTTCGATATCCTCTTGTGGAACAAGACTGTAGTCCGGCAGCCTGAGTTCGCCTTCATGAACTGCAAGAAGAACAACTTCGGGCTTAAATCCGTAAAGGCCGCTGTTGCGGTCTATGATTTCTTGCTGATACTGCCCATAGTGACTCTCGTAGAAATCAACATGAATGCCCAATCGACGTACCGCGAGCTGCAACATCGGTCGGAGCTGCGTCGTGGTATAGCTACCGAGCAGAGCAACGTTGATCGACCGAGCTTCCGTTTTCCCAGCCTTCAAGGAACAACGGTGAAACACCCCCCATGCGGTTTGCCATGCCGTAAATTCATCGCCTGAGTCCACGACAGAAAGTGCCCAACGACAGGCCTCTGAAAAGTTCCCGATCTGCTCATAGGTTCGTGCGAGTTTCAGGCACAGAGTCGATGACGTCGGATAACTGATGCCCTCCAGAAACGCTTGGATAGCCTGTTCGTGCTTACCTTCTTTCAGAAATATTTCCCCTCTGGCTTCAGGCCTGAGGGCAGCCAAGGGAAACTCATGCGCGCCAGGTTTGTTCGATTCAGACATCAGCGCCCCACCACCGGATCCTGCCTGACTCTATCCCTGCCCCCATCCTCATTCACATCGCCTTTTGTTCCAAATCGTCCATGCAACATTCGTGGGGGATCGACAAACACCCGTGCACCAGCAGGAATATTCGACATCACCACTGCATTTGGGCCAATGAACGCCCCGTCTCCTATATTGATCCCAGCAAAGATCACGACGCCAACTCCTACCTGAACATGATTGCCAATCTTCGGCCCATTATTGATAGTCTTATCCGAATACCCAGCTCCAAGGGTGACGTTCTGGCGAACAACACAGTCGTCCCCAATCTCAGCCTTCCAATGAAATATAATGCCGCTCTGGTGAACAAGGTGCAATCGTCTTCCGACCTTTACAGTCAATGGAATTTCAATTCCATAGTGATTGCGGATATAGCGATACATGACCAGATAGAGCTTCATCAGACCCCATCGCATGATTCCGCCGCTTCGGTCGGTCAACCACGTGCCGAATCGATGCACGGCTAAGGCTCGGAAGCCAGGCATAGTCCAGTCTCGACTGTTGACGCACCAGTCTTCATGAATCAGATCTACTAACTCGGTAAGGCGTTGGCACAACTTGGCGCCCTTTTCGATCATTGACCACCAGTTGCCAATGCCGACAAGCCGTCCCAATCAAGCATCAGATAGTCAGGAGCAGGGTGCTGAGTATGAAGCATAGAGACTCGCCTACGGAACATCTACAGTGGCCCGCTCCATCAAGATATCATGCATCGAGCTTCAGAAGATAACCTTTTACGGTTCAGCGCAGGTTGTAGTGGATAAATGAGCGAGCGTCTGGCGCTCCAACTCCT
>JBDTPK010000376.1:0-3750 GCA_039932735.1 Nitrospirota bacterium | reverse complement strand
TCAGGAAATCGCCGCCTGATCAGATCGGCGTACACAACATTTGACTATTTCTCCCTGGGCATTCTACCAAGCGCTATGCCTTCCATCTCATTCTGTCCATGCCGACATTGACCGACCCGCTTGCGGTGCAACGTGCAGCCCGCGAATTTGCGACACGTGAAATCTCCAATCATCAGTACGCCATGGTGTTGCACACGTTCGAGACAGACCCGAACCCCCACCAGTTACGTCACCCGCATGTGCATCTCACCGTCAAAACTGTACGATTTGAGGGGACCAGGCTGAACCCCAGAAAACCCGATCTCCAACGTTGGCGAGAAGGATTCGCCGAAGCGCTTAGGCAACAGGAGATTGACGCGACCACGAAAAGTCGTTTGCATCGCACCACCCGAGGGCGGTGGACGGTTCGGCATCTAGTGGACGACACGACCCGATCCACACACCTGGACCGTCGCACACGAGCAACGCAGCCCCGCGTGTTCAACGCGAGGTGATGCAGAACTATGAACGGGTCATGCATAGCCTTGGCTCGTTCTAATCGAGGAGACGACCGACAGCTAGCGGAAGACCTGGTGCGCCACGTCATCGGACGGAACCGTATGGCGGAGAAAGAAAAGGCGCGACTGCAAGAACGTGAATGACCCCGCGTTCGATAGCACCCGCACGAGCAGCAGTGCTATAAGCCGTTCCCAGCAATCCAGACGCCACACTAACTGTCCGCGAATAATCACAGCAAGTTCCGCACAGCAGCCACATTCCCGCTCAACTGCCCTGCACAATTCTCCGATCGATGCCATTTGGTCTCGACCCCTTTCAACCCTACCGTGGGCATTCGGTGGACACTGTCGCGGACGGCAGGAACGTGCAGGCAGGTGACAAGACCAGGTATCACAGGTATCAATGGCGGGGGATAGGCCAGGCTGGATGGGCGTGGAGGGAACCGTGGGGACGTCCTCCCAAAGAATAGTCTTACCAAAATCGATTCCTTTAGTCACCAGTGGCTCAGGTTGCAAGGGAGGCATGATCTCTGCATCGACGCCAGAATTCTCGGTGAAGTCATCTCCGCTTGGGCAGGAAGGTCGGGGTATGCTGCAGTCAGCGTATGCTCTTACAGTATATCTTTGAGGGCCGACTCACGAGCCAACTCAAAAATGTGGGCATGATGGGGAAAATAGATGACTTAGGTTCGGCTCACGCAAATTGATTGCTGAAGCCTGAAGATTCCTATCCACAAGGTTTCGGTGCCGATATCAAAATAGATAGGGGCCCTGTATCAATTTGTATCAGGACGACTTCCCCGAATAGAGACACCGTTCTCCATCGTCCACAATATTTCAAGGAGTTGCATTCTTAGGTTGTTTGGAATAGAGAATGCACCGTGTTGAACTCAAACGGTTGTGTCTATCCAGCGAACTCAATCAGAAGGTGGAACTGTCACCGACGGACCATGGCGGATGTTATTAGCCTGAGGCTGGTTTGTCATCAAAAGCGGCGTTGTATACGGCTCTGACACTACGACGATGTTTCAAACTTAAAGGAGGGCTCTGACCATGTGGGTAGAACAGCCGCGAGTATGGAGACAATGGATAGGTCGAACGATCGTCAGCGCCGCGATTCTTTGCAGTGGTGAGCCCGTGATCGCCCAGGCTGCGGGTGAAGGTGCCGGCCACTATACCGACATAGTGACTCCCAACGGACGAGCGGATTGGACGACCGGGATAGTCACTGCCAAAGGTATCGGCATTCCTCCGAAGAACCCTGCAAGCGCGCTTCAGGCAAAAGAAATGGCGCGGACGGCCGCATGGGCAGTCGCACTCCGAAACCTCTTGGAGGCTATAAAAGGTGTGCGTATCGATTCCACGACGACAGTCAACAATTTTGTCACGACGAACGACGAAGTTCGCACGCGCGTTGAAGGGATGGTCAAAGGGGCAAAGCTCGTCAAAGAACAAGAAATGCCGGACGGGTCGTTCGAAACAACTGTCGAGATGAAGCTAACCGGCGATTTCTCCGGTGTGGTGCTCCCGAAACCGTCACTACGAGCTGATCCGTTGCCGCAATACAACAAACCCACCGCCGTTTCCACGTCCTACTCAGGCTTGGTTGTAGACGCGCGGGGGACCGGTGCACACCCAGCGCTCGCGCCTCGCATTTTGAATGAGCAGGGCGAAGAGGCGTACTCTGTTGCGTTCGTCGAGCAGCGCGGTGTGGCTGAGCAAGGGATTGCCATCTATGTGCCGGATTTGCCAAGCGCCCAAGAAAACCCCCGCGTCACAAGCACGCCTTTACTGGTCAAAGCACTGAGGGCGGCTGGAAATAATCGCACAGATTTGGTCGTGAGCGATGCCGATGTGCAGACGATCCATGGTGTCCCCGAACACTTTAAGTTCCTAAAGCAGGCCAAGGTCCTGGTCATTCTTGATGCGAAGTAATCATGATTCACACGGTCATTCACATATTGTGAGAAGGAAGGGACCATGAAACATCAGCATGACAGGCGTGCACGGCGGATCCACAGCTTCCTCTATGCGCTTTTCTTCGGTAGCATCGCCGTCTGCCTCCCTGCCTACAGCGTGGCAGGACAGGAAGCCCCCAAATCTCTAGAAACAGTGCACGGGGAAGGCTGCTACAAGTTTGGCGACGAAGAAACACCCGCAAAAGCACGGAAGGGTGCCATGGCCATCGCGCAAGAGCAGGCTGTCCGCAGCCATCACGTTTTTGTGGAATCCTCTGCCCGCGTGAAGAACTTTCAGCTCGAGGAAGATTTGATTCAGACTGCCAGCGCTGCCATGTTGCAAGAGATTCAAATCGAAGAGAAGCGCAAGGCTCAGGAAATCTGTATCACGGTCACCGCGAAGATCAGTCCGGTGTCTATGGAAGACATGATTAGGCAACGGCTCAACGCCAAAGAGATTGCCCAAAACGCCAAAACCGCGCTCGTGCCCAACCAGCCCAAGTTCGGGCTCAAGGTCTGGACCAATAAACCAGAGGGCCGCTTCCTAGAAGACGAGAAGGTAGTTATCTATGTTCAGTCAGACCGAGATGCGTATTTGAAACTTGATTATTTTCAGGCAAACGGAAAGGTGGTGCACCTTGTCCCCAATAGGTATCGCGGTCAAGCCTTCATCAAAGGGGGGAGGAAGTACGCCTTCGGCGATGAAACAAGCCCGGAGCATTTCATCGTTGAACCTCCCTATGGAACTGAAGCGATCAAGGCGATCGTCGCTGTCCTTCCCTTCGACACCGGACCAGAGGGAGAATCGACCGAAAGCGACAGCCGGGAGTACATCCAGAAAGGCCTCCGAGGCCTTAAAGTCGTGGCAGCAACATCCTCCGTCGAAATTTCGACTGAAAGCCATCAGGTAGCTGCCTACAAAAAAGACACCGCCAAGCCGGCGGCTCCACAGAAACATCCCTGATAGGTGGCATGAAGAGCAGGCACATGGACCCGTACATGTAGCTCCTCACAGGATTTCTCACACCTTCTTTCCATCGTGTATCCTATGCTAGGACAAATCAAAACTATCGAAGCCAATTGAAGCTCGGCTCTGTCTTCATACCCTCTTCAGCCTGGCTACCCAGCTTGTCTGACTCTCTCATTTCGGTATACTCTACGCGCGTGTATTCCCTTAGCCTCACGTGCAGGAAAGGCCTCGGATGCCCGAACAGATTCTTGCCGGCAAATATGTCGTCCAGAGCGAAATTGCCAAAGGCGGTATGGGAGTCATCTATAAGGCTCTGGACCGTACC
>JBDTPK010000375.1:0-3762 GCA_039932735.1 Nitrospirota bacterium | reverse complement strand
CTTAGCCCATCAGGGCCGCTAGTGTTGCACTTGGAGTTAGAACTCAAGCTGGTAATGATATTGGTATACGCGTCGGGAGGCGCGCCAGCCAATTCGAAGAGCCGCGCGAAGGCGAGGGCGCATTGCGGGACATTTTCTGCATGCTGAAGGATTAGGTTCTGTCGACATTTACTTGCGCCATACGTCGCTGGCCGCGAGCTGAACGAACGACGGGCAGGAGCGCGCGATTTAGTCGTCGCGCGTCGCCACGCGACGGCAATGCTTGGGGTACCCACACATCCGTTCCACCAGATTGCGCTCCTTGTACCGCGCGGTGTCGTGGCCGCGAAGGACCGTCAGGTTCGACCACGGGGGGATCACCGCCAAGGCCCCAGTTGGTTGACTCCCTGTAACCAGCTCCTCCGCCTCATCGCTCGTGTCGGCCCGCACGGCGTGGGCGTGACACCCCTCCAGCCGCGCCTGGGCTTGGGAACCGTCATGCCGTTCGCCCCCCCCCGCACGACGAACCGGAGCGGATCGCCCCACGCCTCGCACACGGCCTGCAGTTTCGGGGTAACCCCGCCCCGGGAACGTCCTACGGCCTGCGTCGGCCTCCCCCCTATTGCGCCCGCGGCGTGTTGAGGGGCGCGAATCCGGTTTCACACCGATCGCCACGACAGCTCGTGCTGTTCAGGCCCAACATTCTCGATTTTCCTTTTTTCCGCTGCCATCATTTGCCGTACTCTTCATACCTATGAATCAACCAGACCGCCTCCTGAAGCCCGGCACCCTGTGGCCCACCCTGCTCGAACGAACGGGCTTATGCCCGCGAGCGCAGGGTGATCCTCTCGATCCCCACGACGTCGCACGTGATCGAGCAGAGCGGCATGGCTTTTCAAGTGCGCGTCATCACAGCCCTTGCCATGAAAGCTTTCACGACAGCCGAGCGCCAACCCAATCTTGTCCTACGATCCCGACCTGTTCGTGGCAAAGATCTCCCAAACCCATATCGTCTTGCTGAACAAGTTCAACGTGGTCGATCATCATCTCGTGATCGTCACGCGTTCGTTCGAGCCTCAAGAGGCGCTGCTCACTCGCGAGGATTGCGCGGCGCTGTTGATCCGCCTCGCCGAGATCGACGGTTGGGTTTCTACAACGTCGGGCCAACTGCCAGGGCAGCCAACGTCACAAACATCTCAAACTGATTCCGTTGTCTGCCTTGCAAAAATCCAGATTGCCGATCGAGCCGTTGCTGCGATCTACGCAGATGGCTGGCGCGACCGAGATGGTGCCGAGCTTGCCGTTCCTGCATGCCTATGCCTTGATGGATCCGGCATGGCTCGACCCACAGAAGGGCGGCGTCTCGTCGTTGCTCGCTTGCTATCACTCGCTGCTCCGCGCCGTTGGTTGGACGGTTGAGGCGACTGGGGGAAGCCCTGTGGCCTCAGCTCCGTATACCCTACTCGTGACCAGGCAGTGGCTGTTACTGGTGCCTCGGTCGGAAGAATATTTCGTGGGGATCTCGATCAATGCGCTGGGCGTCGCCGGGACGTTGCTGGTGAAGGACGCTGCGCAGTTTGCAATCCTACGGAAGCAGAGCCCCATGACAGCGCTTCAGCGCGTGGCGTTGCCTCGGAAGTCATGATCACATGATGTTTGAACACCGGAGGATAATAATGATGTGTCTTGTGCCAGCTCTCATCGTAGCAGTCGTCGTCGTTGCCGGTCTCGGGTCCGGCTGCATTCCGCGTCATCCCCCGCACACGCCTCAGTCGGTGCCAGAAGTCCCCAACCCATAACTGAGCCGATCGGATCAACCCAAGGCATAAGAGCCTATGACTGGAACTCAAGAGGTGATAGCTGATGGAAGATGGCAGGAACACCAAATCACATAGGTCGTTCCATGCCGTGTCCCCATCCTTCATGGTAGAGTGATTGGAGAAAGCCTATCGGAGATCAGGCAAGCGCCTAACGCAATCACATAATCCGTCAGCTAGTTATGGAAACGAAATGATTGATGGAGGCAGGTCAGTGCTTTAACGCCTTCACGCGCTGTTGGACGAGGGCGATGCGATTGGCTTCATCGGGAATGCCTTCGACCAGCGCGAGATAGGTCTCGTACTCCGAGAGGGCACGCTTGGGATTTGTGGGTTCGTAGGCTTCAGCTAAGTTGTAACGGGCAATGGCATAGTTGGGGCGGAGCGTGATAGCTTTTTCGAATGAGGCGAGCGCATTTGCTTTGTCTCCCAGCTTGCGGTACACCGTGCCGAGGTTGTTTAGAATTTCAGGAGTGTTGGGTCTGATGGTCAACGACTGTAGCATCTCCGTCTTGGCCTTTTCATGCTCACCCTTCCCTTCCCACGCCAGTCCAAGTTTGTGGTGAGCTTCTGCCAGCCACGCTGTATTTGTAAAGCCGCTTGCGATCGCTTTCTGGTATGCGGTGGTGGCGGTATCGTAGTTCTGGGTGTCGCAGTAGGAGAGCTGCGCGGTTTGGCCGCGTGCGAATTGCTGGAGCGAGAGAAAAGGTTCCTTGTCCTCCGCGCCTTGACTGTCGAACTGTTGCCCTGGCTTCTCCTCTCTTGGATGGCGCAGCCGTTCCAGGAACTCGCGTCGATAGGGGGAGAACAGCCGTACATAGGGATCGATCGTCATAGAAGCTTGGAGCAAGGTCGGCTGTTCGCGCGGGCCAAGGATCAAGTACTGTGTCGTTGTTTTCTCATCGCCGGTTTCGTACAGAGCGCTGGAATCCATACTCGTTTTCGAGGACAGATTCGCCACGTTGAGATAGAACTCCAATGTCGGCTTCAGCTGCGTTACGGTGTGGCGGAGGACTGGGTAGGGATTCAAGTCTAGCCCGGATGGAAAGGTAAAGACGGTTCCAACCAATATGTCATCTTCATCGAAAAAGTAGGACTCATCCCCATGTGACGGGCTTCGGTGAGCAGGCAGAACCCACTCTTGCCCGGCCCCCCATTCTTTCGGTTTGAGGCTGGAGGGAGGATGTCTCTTGAGGAAGGCTGATTTCGACGTACAGAGGGTCGTGGAATTCAAGAGTATGAGATCGCTTTCAGACGGCGGGAGGATCGGTTTTCTGGCCGGAGCGTCGCAGGCATTCAGCAAGAGACTCAGTCCTAGCCCCCAGATCACCCAGAGTCGAAAGAGCACGTTTCGAGGCGTATGCATATCACGTGAATTTTGACTCACGAAGGGAGCATACATGAAACGTGAAAGGGTTTGCCAACTGGGTGACAAGGCAGCGTCCGCTCTCGTCAGGCCAGCAGGCGTTGAGTCTGAGAAAGGTTCGTATGAAGAATTATCGCCGTTGGCTGTCCAGCATCGAATCCTCAGATGTATACCCGAAAAGGTACGGCATCCGGCTGGTGAGCGTGTAAATCGGTCGGTTCAAGCCGTAATCCATGGCGACCCCAAGAGGGTGTAAGAAAAAACCAGCCCAGCGAAAGGGATTATCGCTAAAGGTTGCTCCGGCCGCCACATCGGTGTAGATCAAGGATGTGGGGTCCATCACACTGTAGATGCTAGCCGGAGGAGTATAGCTTTCCCCTGCATCGATCGATGCTTGCTGTTGGGTGGTTCCGGCACAACCGACTGCGGTGGCGAGCACGAGAATCCCCACTGCAAGAGCTGTAGTTCGCATGGATGACCTCACTTGTCTTGTACGGTTCAGAATCTACGGTCTTTCGATAGACTGAAGTGTAGCCGACCTCCAGGGTTCTGTCCAGGATAAGAGCGGTTCAGGCAGTATCATGAACCCTGATAGTCTAG
>JBDTPK010000374.1:0-3767 GCA_039932735.1 Nitrospirota bacterium | reverse complement strand
CGTGGATAATGCAGCATAGACTACACCATCACAAAGTGGGACTAAACACCTAGTCAAAATTGATCAGGTCGGAAGAGTTGACCTGGCAAGCAGCATGACTCTGCTCCCTACGCTAAGATCAGCAGTAATACGGGAACCTAGTCGTGCGGGACAATAGTGAGGACGGTCCACTGATGAAGAGTCCTGCCGAACGTCTCACTCAGAACGCCCAGGACAAGCCATCCCCATTACATACAGAGGATGAAGCATGACTCAACATCGGTGTGAGTCGTGGTGGGTAGGGGACAGGTGGCAGCAGGTTGGCACCAAACGTCCGCCAGGAGGGACGTGCGCGATCGTCTTCGGTGTCCGTCGAGGGCACCAGGTTCGATGTCCATCCGTCTGATCTTTGTGACAGGTCATATTCGGAGTCCTCTCGCGGCCCAAGTCCTTCTGGGTCAGGCGCATGGACCTCAAGACGGCCTGCGTGAGCCTCCGGCGGGAATGTTCTCATCTTGTGCCAGACGTGCCAGCCATCGACGGTCTGCTCTGCCGACATGGTTGTTCCTCAGCTGGCTAGATATCCACGACGACCCCAATCTCGACGGTTTGCTCAGAGGGAATCCCTAAGAATGAACTGGTCCGGCGTGAGTTTCTCGAGAGAAAGACAAACAGATGTTCTCGCCACAGCGCCATTCCGGGCTTCGGTGTCGCGAGCGAGTTAATGCGACTGAGAAAAAATGTGGTGTCCTGCAGATGCACGGGCACGCCCTGCTTGTGGCACTGTCGAAGCACATCAGGGATCTCGGGCGTTTCCATAAATCCATGCCGCAGGGTGACACGATAGATACTCGGCGCGAATTGACCGATATCGAGTTGCTGCGCTCGAGGAACCACGGGCACCCGCGCGGTGACGATTTTCAGGAACACCACGAGCTCGTGGAGCACCGTATTGTGTCGGACGTTTTGCAGGAAGGCCGGCGGCGTGCGCTCATGTGACTGGGTCAGAAAGACGGCGTGACCCGGCACGCGAACAGGATGGCGAGCCAGGAGGTCCTGTAGAAACTGAGCGAGTGGGGGCATGGTCAGGTGCAGATAGTTGGTGACCAGAGCGCGCCCGCCACTCCAGGTCGTCATTAACGTGAAGAGCGCCAAGCCGAGCACGAGGGGGAGCCAGCCCCCTTGCGAGATCTTCAGCACATTGGCGCTGAAAAACCCCAGATCGATGAGAAGAAACGTACCCATCACCGTCCCGGCCATGAGCACGGGCCAGTGCCACGAGTATCGCGCGACCACATAGAGCAAGAGGGTCGTTATGACCATGGCGCCAGACACGGCAATGCCATAGGCGGCGGCCAAGTGGGTCGAGGAGCCGAACAGCAGGACTAGACTGATCGTCCCGATGAACAGGAACCAATTGATCGCGGGCACATAAATTTGTCCAATGTGCACCGCGGAGGTATGTTGAATGTCCATGCGGGGCAAATACCCCAAGTGGATCGCTTGTTGGGTGAGCGAGAAGGCCCCACTGAGTAAGGCTTGGGAGGCAATGACGGTCGCGACCGTCGCCAGTCCGACCAGTGGATAGATGAGCCAGCTGGGAGCCAGGAGATAAAAGGGATTGGCTACGGCCTCCGGTTCCCGGAGCAAGAGCGCCCCCTGTCCCAGATACTGCAGCAACAAACTCGGGAGAACGATCGTATACCAGCCGAGACGAATGGGACCTCTCCCGAAGTGTCCCATATCGGCATATAACGCTTCGGCGCCCGTTAAGGCGAGGAAAACACTCCCCAAGACCACGAAGCCCTGCCACGGATGCTCCACGAGTAACCAAATCCCGTGAAGGGGGCTGAACGATTCCAGGATGTGAGGAGACTGGATCACGCTTCTGATACCGAGGACGGCCAGGCACACAAACCATAGCAGCATAATGGGCCCGAACACTTGCCCGATATGCCCGGTCCCCTTGGACTGGGCGGCAAACAGCCCCAAAAGGATGCTGACGGCGATCACTACGACATACGGGGTGAACAGCGTCGCCACGTTCAGTCCTTCGACCGCGCTGAGGACCGAAATCGCCGGGGTGATCATGCCGTCCCCGTAGACGAACGCGGCTCCTAAGAGACCGAGGATAATCAATGGGCTGAGACGTTTTGGGAACGACGGGGCACCCTCGTCTCGATGCGCCAATGCCATGAGGGCGAGAATTCCCCCCTCACCTTGGTTATCGGCCCGCATCACTACTCCGAGGTATTTGACTGAGACCATCAGGAGGAGGGCCCAAATCAGCAGAGACAGAATGCCCAAGATCGTGGGAGGCGTGGTAGTTAGCCCAATGGCCGGGCTGAAGCACTCGCGCAACGCATAGAGGGGGCTCGTGCCAATATCGCCATAGACAATCCCCAAAGCCCCTAGTACCAGCAGGCTCTTCTTTTGGTCGCCATGCGATTCAGACATCGCGATGCTTATACAAGGCCCGTGGCATTAACACAACTTCGGAGGAACGCAGCCCGCTTGCGGGCTTGACCTGCCTCCCACCACCAGGTCGGATTTGCAGTTAGGATTCCGACCGGCGAAAGGAGGGAGTATGGGTCAAAATAAAACGGTAGGCGGCGGAAGATAACTTCGCCCGCTTAAACGGGTCCGCTATGCCTGTAAGGGTTGAGCCGACGCCAAACTACATGAGGGATCATTCAGATTGTGGGAGATAGCTTTGGCGGCGGGTGGCGAGTTATTCCGTGAGTCGGAAAAGATTTGTGGTTCATTGCCCTTGCGAATCAGAAAGAGGTGGCGCATGTCGATGAAGAAGAATCTTTTCGCAAAAGATTTTCCTATTGTTTGCGTCGGCGGCTCAGCCGGTGGCCTCGGCGCGGTACTGTCAAGTTGTCGATAACGCCACGTAAGGGCTCTTATCGGCGGACGAGAGTCGCTGTCACAGAACGGGATACGTGTTCTTAGGCCACATGAGGGGCGCAGGTTGCCTCCTTCCACGCTTCATACGCCTGACCACGGGCCACGCGATAGTCGGCAGCCGTCGTGTGACGATGGCGTATGCGAAACAGGTTGCCGATGTGCGCGTGAGCCGATAAGAACTGTTGGGCTGCTTTGGTGATTTGAACCCTCGCATCTGCCGCTCCTTTTGTCGGGTCGGTTGGTGTGACAATTCAGCTCGATTGTTGAGGCCTTTGTGTTGCCGGTGTTCGACGCCCGGCATGATGTCTCGCTTGGCCGCCCCATAGCTTCTCAGCTTGTCAGTCACGATGACCCGAGGGTCATAGCACAGGCCCTTGAGTAGCTTGCGGAAGAAGCGTTTGCCCGCATTCTGGTCACGTCGGGATTGCAGGAGGATGTCGAACGTGTACCCGTCCTGATCCACTGCTCGCCAGAGATAGCGGTGCCTGCCGTTCATGGTGAGCACGACTTCGTCCAGCACGACCTCCTTTGTCGAATCAGCGGTGAATCAGGTCGTGAGTAAGCGCTTTGTGAAGGCGCAGCAGATGAGATGGAGCCAACGGGGTACGCATCTGCTGTTACAAATCCGTACGGAGGTCCTTAATAAGGAATTGCGCGTTCGATTTCAACACTGGTACTCAGGCATGGCGGATGAGTCTGCGTTGCCGCGTGCAGCGTAGCCCCCACTCTTGCCCACTCTCCAACTTCGTCACGCCCCCGGAAGTCTATGCGCACCTGCGCCATAATTAACTCGTTGTGCTTGCCACTTGAAACCGCCACAATTACTGAGCCGATCATCAAATAGTGCGTAGCTTGAGCTTAATAATTGCCTGTTT
>JBDTPK010000373.1:0-3769 GCA_039932735.1 Nitrospirota bacterium | reverse complement strand
CGACGATGATCCAGTAGGCGGCACGGCCGACGAGGTGCGACGGGTCCGACTTCACCCCTCCGCGCGCCAGGGCCGCGTTGATCCCGAGGCGATTACAGAGATGATCGAGCCGGACAACGCGTAAAATTCGTTCGACGGTGTGTCCCACACCCCACGCCATCACGAAGCCGATTCCAATGATGATGGCCATGGCCAACATGTTCGGCAATACCGACAGGACCTGCCGACCAAGTTGTTCCAATGGTGCGAGCAGCGCGGTTTCCAAAAAATCCGTCATAACCGCCTCCCTCCATTTCGTCTTTGGCGACGAGCCCTAGGTCCGAGGCTCTCGGCTCCACCTGCCGACGAGATAGGATTTCTTCGACTCAAACGCCAGGCACAATTGTTCGATTCGTCCTTCCGCTTCAGCCGTTGTAAGCCCCTGGGTCTCTAGCACAAAGGTCGCCGTCCGACCGAGATACAGTGGGGTGAGGGCCTTCAGAAGATGTTCCCGAGGCATCAGACGCGCGTGATAGGCTAAGGCGGCTTCGTAAATGATGCGAACCCACAGGTCATCGGGAATGCGAAAGTCCGCGGCGTACACAGTTCGCAGCGGCTTAAGCTCCGCTACCGTCTCCCGACCCAATACTTGCTCCCAGATGGGGGCCAAATCCGTCAATCCTTGTTGAAACGAGGCGATCATACGCTCCACGTTCACATTGACCGGCTCAACGCCCACTTCATACTGAAAACCGAACATTTTGACCGGCGTCGACCCCTGCCCATGGATCCAGACCTCATGGTGTTCCTCCATCAGCGCAAACACCGCGCTCAACACCTGCATGAGCATGGCAGCCAGATCAGCGGCCGGATCCTTCGGATTGTGAATCTTGGCTCCAAGAAAACTCTGGCAGACACGAGCGCCGCTGGCGATCGCCTCTGTCGTCATCCAGATATCGATGCCGAACCGCGCGACGTCCGATTCCCATACATGCTGATCGAGATAATGGTCTGTCAAGCGTCCGGAGAATCCGAAATCGCCCCCGATCGGCTGCCGGACCCGTTGACCATAAAGCGTCCGTGTGAGCGGGTACACGATGCTGTTTGTGATCGTGCCGTCATACTTGTGACGCAAGTAGTAGGGCGCCACGTAGTCGTAATTCTCGTCCAGAATCGGACGAAGCAGCAGTTCAATCCATTCCGGCGTGATGCTGCGCAGATCGGAATCGACCACCACGCAGGCCTTCGCTTTCAGGCGCCTGGCGATCTCAAAGATCGTGCGAAACGCGCTCCCTTTACCTGGAATCCCGTGATAGGGGGTGATAATCTTCTGAAGCTGACTCTGCTGATCGCTGATGAGCAGCGCGCCGAAATCTACGACCTCCCGCGAAACCACATCGGGCGTCCCATCCGACGACCCGCCGTCAGAATTGATCAATACGGCGCGCCTATCGGGAAAATACTTCGCCAGCCCAGCGCTGACCGCACGAACCACATGCCCGATCGTGTCGGCATTATTGTAACTGGGAATGCCGACGAGAATCTCCACTTCACCGATCGCTTGCACTAGAGACTCGGTCTCCGGCGTGAGAGCCACCGATGGGTGCTTCAGCTGGACGTCAGACGGCCCTCTTGTGTCGGGTCCCACCGGTGATCCTCCTCTACCGCGTCAATCAGCCGATCGAACACGTCGGGAACAGCGGCTGCGACGCGACTCCAATTTGAAATCATAGGCACCCCCAAAGGATCTTTTTGAAAGACCTCCGATGCCAGCTTGATACCTTTCAAAAACGTCTCGACCGCCGTGCGTTCAGAATGCCGGTCGAAATTCAAGCTATTGATGGCTGCGCTGTCTTCGTAGCGGCGAATGGCTTCCTCGGCCATGCGGAGATAGGTCGCCCGCAACGTTTTGAGCTCCGCATCACCGAGCACCACCCCTTCGCTGGCCAGGTGGCGAAACAACGACTTCGCAATATCCACGCACATTTTCAGCAATCCCTTTTCAGGATCGTCGGGGGAGAGCGTCTGATGTTTATGCTCATAGGCGTCGGCAATGTCCGCCTGACAGACGCGGCGGGAGGCGCAGTTCCGATACACTTCCGCCAGGATGCCGATCTCAAGTCCCCAATCTCCCGGAATGCGGTTCACCCAGGCGAGGTCTCGCACCATCGCAAATTCTCCCGCCAGGGGGTAGCGGAAACTGTCGAGATAGGTCAACAGAGGATGCGGCCCGACAAGTTGCTGCATCGTGCGCACAAGAGGGGTGAAGAATAGTCTGGTAACCCGACCATGCAAACGGTCCGTGACCCGGCTGTAGTAGCCCTTACAAAACTCATAGCCCAGATTCGGGTTCGCGAGCGGATAACAAAGTCGAGCAAGGTATTCCCTCCTGTAGCTCACGATATCGCAGTCGTGCAACGCAATGACCTGGCTGCGATGGCGCGCCAGGACATACCCAAAGGCGAGCCAACAGGACTGCCCCTTACCGGGCAAGCCAACGGCAATCTCGCGCTCGACCAACATCTTGAGGAGGCCCTGCACCCGTGCCCCATCGACCCACACGAGACGCACATCCTGCGGAAGCACTTTGAAATACTCTTTTGCACGCCGAAACTCGAGGGCAGAGGCCTGGCCTAGCGCCACGACGATCTCACGCAAATAGGTGACGCCCTTCAATTCCTCGATGATCCCGCCAAGCGCAGGGCCATCCAGCTCCGAATAGAGAGAGGGGAGGACCAAGGCTATGGGGTTGACGGACCGATACTGTTCGAGTTCCCGCTCCAATTGCTCCACGTTGGGGGAACCTAAGCGATGGAGGACGCTGACGACTCCATTCTGGAAAAAATCCGACATGTGATGTCCCTATCACCTCCGATGGCTCGACCGCTCTCCACGAAACCTCTCATCTGAAACATCTCGGAGAGGATTCCAGTGTGCCTCATCCCCGAACCATACCACAAGCCTGGGAGGTCATCGCGATTTATCTCGGGGCTAATCTATACAGTCTTGACGGCTCACCCTTCGTGTCCGACCATCCTCGGAAGATGGCCCGGCTCCTCCAAGAAGCCTGTCACAATTCCTGCTTCCGTCCTCCTTCACTTCAGGGTATGGTAGGCAAAGATAGGGGACTGTGCCATCGATGCACACCGCACTACGCGTTCGACAATTCGTCGCGCATGATCTTTGGACCATGGACCTGGACGTGGTCCCGCGGATCCAATGCCTGGCCTTCCATGCGTTGCGATTAGTCATCGCTGTCGCGGTTGAATTCAGTTTCCGCTTGCTGCATGCGCGGGCCGCAGGCCTCGTCTACACGACGCTCCTCTCACTTGTCCCGTTTCTCGCAGTGATGTTTTCAGTGCTCAAGGCCTTCGGCGGGCATCACCAAATCGCGCCTCTATTGAATCACGTCTTTGAACCACTGGGTCCGAAAGGCGCAGAGGCCACCAGCCACATTCTCGGGTTCGTCGACAATCTCAAGGTCGGCGTGCTCGGCACCGTCGGCGTGGCCGGACTCTTCTATACGACCTATTCGCTGATCGACAAGATCGAACAGGCGTTGAAGGCCATTTGGCGGGTCAAGCAGGGGCGAACCTGGACGAGAAAATTCACCGATTATTTGAGCGTCGTCTTAGTCGGACCGGTGCTGATCTTCACCGCGGTCAGATTGCTCGCCTCAGTGCAAAACCATGCGCTCGTGGACCGCATAAGGGATATCCACTTCGCTGTACTCGCGCTGTTTCTTCTCTGGCTCTATCTCGGCTGGCTGATTATTCTGCTCGGCGCCCAA
>JBDTPK010000372.1:0-3777 GCA_039932735.1 Nitrospirota bacterium | reverse complement strand
GAGATCGACATCCATGCGATGCGGTCGCAGGGTGCCGGCGGGCAGAATGTGAACAAAGTCTCGTCCGCGATTCATTTGCAATTCGATATTGTTGCCTCATCCTTGCCCCCGTTCTACAAAGAGGAGCTTCTGAAATTGAAAGATCATCGCATCTCAGAAGGGGGTGTGATTACCATCAAGGCCCAGCAGTATCGAAGCCAGGAACAGAATCGAGAAGATGCGCTCGCTCGACTGACCGAACTCATTCAGAGCGTGGCCATTCCGCGAAAGAAGCGCAGAGCAACGAAACCGACGAAGGGTTCAAAGGAACGACGGTTGGAGAGTAAGACGAAGCGTGGAAAGCTAAAATCCCTCAGGCGAACACTGGAATAGCGGCTGGGACTCGAGCAGTGTATTTCGTGAAGCGTGACGCGAAGATTCCTGGAACCGAGAGGGTCTGAACGATGCGAGAACGATGCTGGCGGCCTTTTTCAACAGCCCTCACTCGACGGAGGCGAGTGAGCCTAGGATGTGATATCCGCCATCGACATAGATCACTTCTCCGGTAATTCCACGGCCTAGAGGACTGACTAAGAACAACGCCGTGTCGCCGACTTCGCCTTGTTCCGTTGCGCGTCGAAGTGGCGCAAACTCTCGGTGGTGATCCACCATCTTGCTGATGCCAGACACGCCGCGAGCCGCGAGGGTCTTAATCGGGCCGGCTGAAATAGCATTCACGCGAATGTTCTTAGGACCGAGGTCGTGGGCCAGATAGCGGACAGTGGCCTCGAGCGCGGCCTTGGCAACCCCCATGACGTTGTAGTGGGGGACGACCCGTTCTGCGCCGAGGTAGGTGAGCGTGACGACGGAGCCGCCATCAGTCATCAGCGGCAGGACTACTTTCGTCACGGCAACGAGTGAATAGGCGCTGACATCCAAAGCCATGGCGAAACCCTGGCGAGACGTGTTGACGAACTGACCTGTGAGTTCTTCGCGCGGCGCGAAGGCCACCGAATGGACCAAAAAATCGAGCGTCCCGACTTCTCTCTGCACGTTTTGTATCAGTGCAGCAATTTGGGTGTCGTCTCCGACGTCACAGGGAAAGGCTTTTGCGCCCGGCATGCTGGCAACAAGGTCCTCGACGTTTTTCCTCAGTCGCTCGTTCTGATAGTTGAAAATAAGCTGCGCCCCTTGGCCGGCTACCGATTGGGCAATGGCCCAGGCAATGCTGTGCTTATTCGCCACGCCGATGATGAGTCCCTTTTTACCCTCAAGTAACATGGTGTGCCCCTGACTAGGTGCTAAACATATGTGATTCGCGGGATTTGCTCTACAACAAATACGAACGATGCTTCGGGTGCTACAAGATGCACCTTCGTTCTGGGCACTGAAGATAGCATGATTGAATATCTGGCGCCAGGCGGACCAATGAGAGGAGCTAACCGGCTTTGGCGGCCTTGGCTCGAAGCTGAGACAGCACTCTTGTCGCTTCAAGGGCGAAGTCATCTAGCCTGTGGGCCTGAGCCACATCCAGGGCTTCGGAGGCAAGTAAAAGGGCATCACTGTGGCGGCCATCGGCGCAATAGTTCTTGGCCAGGCTGAGCCTGGCATTGACGGACTGTGGTGATTTCAGAAGTACGTACCGAAGGAGCTTCTCGCCCTTTTCTTTATCGCCTCCAAGCAGAGAAGGAAGTCTGAGGAGGAAGGCGCCCTTAGCTGACAGTGCGTCAAGATGATCGGGGGCGAGCTCCAATGTCCGGTCAAGCTCTTTCGTCATGCGGCGGAAGCCCATGATCGACGTGATGTTCAACTCCCCATCGACCCTCATTAATTCGCCTAAATTACAAAACAGCGCGAAGTGTGCATCGGCAGATTGATCGTCCAGGGCCACAGCTCGCTCTCCCAGAGCCTGGCCTTTCTTGAAATGACCGATTCGGTTTGCCCGGTCTTGAGTGATACGACCTTCGTAGCACTCTTTCATTGCCCCATCAATCAAAAGCTGGTGTGACTGTTGCGCCAGGAGGACAGTGGGGCTCACCAGGATCATACAGCCGAACAGAGCAAGGAATGTATGCTTCATCTTCCTCTACCAGTTGGAGAAATCGCTGCAAGCCAGACTCGTGAGATGCGGCAGCCCCTATGCCAATTCGCAACGGCCTGTATATCATAGCTTGTGAGGAATTTACTATGGCTGATTCTGGCACCCAGCCAGGATCGTTCCCGACCTCTAATCTGGAAGAAACTTGCTTGTTGCCTTGCGCAGCGTGCAGAACGCCGCGAGCATGGTTTGATATGAATAATGGGCATTCCGACCGCTTGGATTCGGCAGGACAAAAACAGGGCGGTCGGCCAAGGTCTTAACTTGCAGCCCGAGGCTGATTTGTCCGTTCCGGTATTGGGGGAATAACGTTCGATAGATCGTGACACCAAGCAGAGCAATTGTGTGAGGGCGATAGTGTTTGGCTGTGGCAATGAGTCTCTTCCTACCAGCTATATATTCTCGCGGCGTGAGCACATCGGCCCCTGCACTGGGCCGCTCAATGATATTTGTCAAGCCGAGCCCCCAATCCGGAAGTCGCCAATCGTCTTGGTGCGTGAGTGGCTCTGGCACGAGCTTCGACTCGAATAAGAGTTTCCAGAAACGGTTCGAATATCCAGCGAAGTGGTGCCCTGTGGCAGCTGAACGAAGGCCTGGATTGATGCCGACGAAGAGGATCCGAACCTCTGGCCCGATACGATCAATGAGCCGTTTTCGAAACAGAGTTCCTTGTGATCGCCGTATAACGGTTCCTTTAATAGATTTTCCCACTTCAACCGCCTTTAGCGTCATGATGACCGTTGTCCCTTGTCATGTAGGGTAAAATCGTATGACGGTTCCCTCGGCCATACCGGTATAGCCCTCCCTGCATTGAGGCGGTTTAGCTGACCTTCAACCATTTCGCCACAGTTTATTATGGTCAAATTTTCAATGCGCGGGTGGGAAAATAGCATAACATGATGATAAATATAATGGGACATGAACATCTCAGGCTCGGCACCAAGATTGCTGGGTACTCCCGTCGAGTGCCGATGAATGGCACAAATTTCAAACTCTATAAGCCGGGGGGACACTTATTATGAAGAGCATGTTGATGGCAATTATGGCTGTGGCTGTGGCTGTGACGTTCAGCGCTCCAGCCTTCGCGGGTGAAGGAAAGGAAAAGAAGGACGAGAAGAAGGGCGGCCACGTCCTCGTGTACGGCGACGAAAAGAAAGACAAGAAGGACGAGAAGAAGGGTGGCCACGCTGATACGTTCGGCGACATGAAGGACGAGAAGAAGAAAGACGAGAAGGGCAAGTAATCTCTCTTCTTTGGTGAGGCTAGTTAGCTTGAGGGGTCTCCTGCCTAATGCGGGGGGCCCCTTTGGCTTTTCCCCTACCTGGTGCTGCTTCGAAGATAGATCGCTTGCAATCCCACAATCGTCTTTGCATCCCTGATCTCCCCAGTCTCAATCATCCTCATCGCGTCTTGCAGAGGCATCTCGATCACTTCGAGGACCTCGTCACGGTCGAGCTGTTGTCGTCCTATCGTCAACCCAGTCGCCTTATAGATGTGGATGACTTCGTCGGTGAAGCCCGGCGCAGTGAAGATGCTAGAAAGGAGCTCAAGCCTGTCGGCTCGATATCCAACTTCTTCTTCAAGTTCTCGTGCCGCGCAAGCTGTCGGGTCCTCACCAGGATGAAGTTTCCCCGCAGGGACTTCATAGATGAACCCTCCTGCCGCGTGGCGGAACTGCCTGATCAAGATGACCGTGCCAT
>JBDTPK010000371.1:0-3790 GCA_039932735.1 Nitrospirota bacterium | reverse complement strand
GATCAAAACGTCGCGAGCCTGACGATGGCGAAGCTCATTAAGGATCTCTATCCCGACGTCACGATCGTCTTCGGTGGAGCGAATTATGACGGCGAGATGGGGCTGGAATATTTCCGCGCCTTTCCCTTCATCGATCATGTGGTGGTGGGTGAAGGGGAAGAAATATTCCCAGAATTGGTTCGCTACGTCCTCGCGGGAAAGGTTGGGACCGTCCCCAGCGGCGTGACCTATCGCACTGGAAGCACGATCTCGTTTACGCCGAACCATTCGCTCTTCTCTGAATTCGGGAAGACCGGTCCACCCGACTATGACGACTACTATCATCTGCTGGCAGAATTGGGCGACGCGGCGCAGGGGCTCGATCGAATATTACTCTACGAAGGTTCACGGGGCTGTTGGTGGGGAGAGAAACATCACTGTACGTTTTGTGGGTTGAATGCACAAAGCATGAAATTTCGGGCCAAGTCGCCCGAGCAGGCTGCGAAGGAAATGGCCTATCTTTCCAGCCGCTACGATACGGCGAGATTTCGTTTGGTGGACAACATCATCGACATGAAATATATCGAGAACCTCTTCGGGCGATTCGCCGCAGACCATTGCGACCTTGATGTGTTCATCGAAACCAAAAGTAACCTCCAGAAGAGTCAGATTCGAATGCTCGCCGCCGGGGGGGTCAAGTGCATGCAGCCAGGCCTAGAGAGCCTGAGCGTTAATCAACTGCAGGCGATGGATAAGGGCGTGACACCGATGCAGAATATTATCTGCCTGAAGTGGAGTTCTTATTATCATATCGCGGTGTCCTGGAATATCTTGCTCGGGTTTCCCGGAGAAACGAATGAGGACTACCGCCAGCAGATCGACTTGATCCCCTCGTTGTTCCATCTGCACCCGCCTGAGGCAACTGGGAAGTTCTGGCTCCAACGATTCAGCCCCTACTACACCAAACCACACGACTATGGCATTCGCATCACCGGTCCCTGGGCAGCCTACGAGTATGTCTACGATGCGCGACAGGTAGACGTAGAGAAGATCGCCTACGATTTCGAGTATGAGCTGGACAATTGGAACGTGGACCAGCAGGTCTACCAAGAACTGGTCGACCTTGTGCAGGAGTGGCAGCGACGAGTCAGCTCGAGCGATCGGCCGTTTCTCTATTACTCGAAGGCGATGGACTATGTCACCGTCTACGATGGTCGAAACCCAACAACACCCACGCGACAGCGCTACGAGTGGCCTGCCGCAGGCATCATCGAGATCTGCAATGAAGCAGCAAAGAGTGCAGACCAAATCCTCACGCTATTGGCACAGCGACCTGAGAGAGGCGCAATTCTCGACGGAGAACTCAATCGAGAACTCGGTGCCTTGAAGGCGGCACGGATTCTCTACGAAGAGCGCGGGAAATACTTCACTCTGGCCATTCCCGAAAACCCCTACCTCTAACAGGGCAGGATACCGAAAAAGCCCGCCAGCGCCGTTCTCGCATCGTTCAGACCCTCGACGGGGACCCGGCCGCCTCACCTCTCGGCGGCGTGCACAGACTTGGTGCTCCTTATTCGTCGCACCGTGCGCCCCAGAGGGTACGCCTCGGCCCTTCACTCGCTGCGGCCTTGCTGGCCAGGCTTTTTGAGTATCCTGCAAGAATGCTCGTCTCAGTACACTATCCTCAAGCGGCAGCTGGAACGGGACACCGATCTCATCACATCGACAACTTGTCTGCCACGTTGCGCATTTGGACGCCATGCACGAGGGAGGCGCCACCTCGAATGGCGCAGGCGACGTGAACGGCTTCCGTCATTTCTTCGATGTTCGACCCCTTTTCAAGGGAGGCCTGCGTGTAGGCATCGATGCAGTAGGGACATTGGACGGCGTGGGCGACGGCGAGGCCGATGAGGGCCTTCTCTCGTTCCGTCAATGCTCCTTCGGCAAAGACGGCGCTATAGTAGGCCATGAACTTTTCCCACAGATCTTTGTTGCCCTTGCCCATCTCGGCGAACTTGCCTAGATCGTGGGGATGGTAATAGGTCTCCATACACGGCTCCATGGTGAGTGTTCACTGTTGAATACTAAAGCGGGGTCCGCTTATTCATGACAACGCATCATTCAACATTCCCGTTCGATTACGCGTTGCTTGGTGGATCGAGATCGGCTCGCTCAAGCACCTGCGAAAACCTGGTGCCGACAATGCCGGTCACCTTGGCCATGAGGTCGATCACCTCTTGCCATTCCTGCGGCAGAAGATCCTGTTTCAATTGGGGATGAATGGCCCATTGGGCATCGACTTGTGTTCCCTTTCTGCTCACGAGCACCCGAAGCAGTTCCACATCCTTGTTGTGTGATTCAATTCCCGTTGTCTGGGATGGACTTCCGTGTGAATCTCCCGATGGAGGCATTGAACGTGCCATACAGCTATCTCCTTCCCGCTTGTTGGAAGAGATCATACTTCATCGTGATTCTGTCTGTATATCTGCCAGAGGCCCCAGTCGCCAATCTAAACTAACAGCGACCTGCCTAGTCGAATACGAGCGACGCGGGCTGGGAACATATTATTGAGTTGTATCTTCTTGAAGCAGGTTGAGCATAGCTTGGTGGATGAGCCCGTTACTTGCCACCAATTCTCGCCGGTAAATTGAGTGAGGAGCGCCTCTAAAGTCCGTCACGTTGCCGCCAGATTCACGAAGGATCACGACTCCTGCCGCCATGTCCCAAGGGTTCAGCGTCACTTCCCAAAATCCATCGAACCGGCCGGCTGCGACATAGCACAAATCAAGCGCGGCCGTTCCGGTCCGCCGCAGTCCTTGTACTTTTAATGCGAATCGCACGAAGTGGTTCAAGTTATTGTTCGGGGTCTCGCGAATGTCGTAGGCAAACCCTGTCACGAGGAGCGCACGATCGAGATGGTCCGTTGTGGACACGGAAATGGGAGCGCCGTTGAGATACGCCCCGTGACCAATTTGCGCGGTAAAGAGTTCGTCCCGCGTCGGGTCGTACACCACCCCAATAATTCCACGCCCGTCGCATTCCACCCCGATGGATACGCAGTAGGCGGGGAACCCGTGAGCGAAGTTGGTCGTACCATCAAGCGGGTCGATCACCCATTGGTAGCGGGCTGGAGGTTGCTCGGTGATTCCACGTTCCTCAGCAAGGACGCGATGGGTCGGGAAGGCGTCATGGATGACATCAATGATCCGTTGTTCCGCCTGGTGGTCGGCGTCGGTCACAAGATTAATGATCTGCTTATGTTCAATGCGAAAGCCGGTGCGTGTGCATTCAGCGATAATGGCTCCCGCCTGGCGAGCCGCATCAGTGGCGACTGAGATCAGTGCGTCGAGTGGAATATCGTGGGCGTACGGTAAGGACATGAGGCGGCATCATAGCACGAGGCGACGCCTCTACAATGATGGGCGAAGCGGCCTCTCGAACGGGAAGCACTCCCCCTTAAAGAGGCCAAGATCTGAGAAAATCCGTGATGCTATTTCTATCCGAGCAGGTGTTATTGACTATAAACACAGATCAGTTTTAAAGCGATAAACCCATGCAAGGCACTATTGTAACTTTATTTGTTGACTTGTTTCGCAAGCAGTGCTATAAAGCAAACATGCTTCATCTTGGGGCAAGCTTGTGGAAGAACTCACCGATATATTGGTTGGCCTTGGACAGCGAATCAGCGCCTACAAGAACCGGCTTCAGGAACTCGAAAAGAAGCGTCGTCGTTTGGACGACGAAATCGCCACGATTAAGAAATACTTGGAGTTGGCAGAAACGCTCTATCGCGTTGAAGCCGACAAGGCCA
>JBDTPK010000370.1:0-3811 GCA_039932735.1 Nitrospirota bacterium | reverse complement strand
AAGGTGTGACGATCAACGACAAGCATATCGAGATTATTGTGCGGCAGATGCTGCGTAAGGTCAGAATCGAAGATCCTGGCGATACGGAGTTCTTGCCCGGTAGTCAAGTCAGCAAGATGTTGTTTGACGAAGAGAATGAGCGAGTGGTGGTGAGGGGTGGGCAGCCGGGTCTTGGGAAGCCGGTCCTACTGGGTATTACCAAGGCCGCATTGACGACCGATAGCTTTATCTCTGCAGCCTCATTCCAGGAGACCACCCGTGTCTTGACAGAAGCTGCGATCAATGGGCGTGTTGATAATCTGTTGGGACTAAAAGAAAACGTCATCGTCGGTCGCTTGATTCCAGCTGGAACCGGCTTCGAAGAGTATCGGGACACCTTTGTCATTAGTCCAAAGCCTGAGCCCGTGATTGTTGGTCAGGGAGATGTTGCGGCGCTCACACACGAGGGCATAGCGACGGGGTCGGGAGAGCCTGCGCACTCATAGTGCGAGCAATGTAAGTGAAAACTTGACATCTCGATTAATGCTCACTACAATCCACCGGCTCTGACCTTGAAGGAATACAGCCAAACTGTGCCGAAGATGAGAGTGACGTACTAATGCCGACAATTAATCAGCTAGTCAGAAAAGGTCGCCAGCTGGCACACGCGAAGACGAAGAGCCCTGCCCTCAAGTCCTGTCCGCAGAAACGTGGCGTGTGTCTTCGCGTCTATACTTCAACGCCGAAGAAACCAAACTCAGCATTGCGTAAAGTTGCGCGTGTCCGGTTGACGAATGGAATGGAAGTCACGACATACATCCCTGGTGTCGGCCACAACCTTCAAGAACATTCCATTGTGCTCGTCCGTGGCGGCCGTGTGAAGGACTTGCCGGGCGTGCGCTATCACATTGTCAGAGGCGCCCTTGATGCTGTCGGTGTGGCGGATCGAAAACAGAGTCGGTCGAAGTATGGAGCGAAGCGTCCCAAGTAAAGGATTATTACAGTTGGTAACGAGAGAGTAAATGATACATGCCAAGGACTAGATTTTTAGACCACCGCGATCCTCTCCCTGATGTGCGATACCGGGATAAGCTCGTCGGGAAATTTTTGAATATCCTGATGTCTGGCGGAAAGAAGAGCACAGCCGAGCGCATCTGCTACGGAGCCTTCGACGTCATTCAGGAGAAGACGGGCAACGATCCACTGAAAGTATTCCGGTCGGCGATTGATAATGTGAAGCCGGTCGTTGAGGTAAAGTCTCGTCGAGTGGGCGGTGCCTCGTATCAGGTGCCGGTAGAAATTCGTCCGGCTCGTCGGATGTCGCTTGCGCTTCGATGGCTGGCAGAGTATTCGCGAATTCGTGGCGGTAAGAGCATGCGTGAGAAGCTTGCGGCTGAGTTGCTCGATGCGTCGAACAACACGGGCGCAGCGGTGAAGAAGCGGGAAGATGTCCATCGGATGGCGGAAGCCAACAAGGCATTCGCACACTATCGCTGGTAGCGTCGTTCTGTGCTGCAGCTGGGCCGTACTGCGATCCGCTGATGCGGGTGCTTGTAGGTCGCAGTAATTCATCGGCCTTGTTTGCGGCATGTGTATTTTTAGGGGATCTTCGTGGCACGTCAATCACCACTAGAGAAAACACGCAACATCGGCATCATGGCTCACATTGATGCCGGTAAGACGACGACGACTGAACGTATTCTCTATTACACTGGGATTTCGCATAAGATTGGTGAAGTGCACGAGGGTGCAGCCACGATGGACTGGATGGAGCAGGAACGTGAGCGCGGCATTACGATTACGGCTGCGGCCACAACCTGTTTCTGGCGCGATCATCGTATCAATATTATCGATACTCCGGGACACGTCGATTTTACGATCGAAGTTGAGCGCTCGCTCAGGGTGTTGGACGGGGCTGTAGCGGTATTTGACTCTGTGCAGGGAGTTGAGCCGCAGTCCGAGACGGTTTGGCGTCAGGCTGATAAGTATAATGTGCCTCGCATTGCGTTCATGAATAAAATGGATCGCATCGGCGCGGATTTCTACACGAGTGTTCAAACGATGATTGATCGGCTTGGGGCCAATCCAATTCCGATTCAAATCCCGATCGGTAAAGAGTCTGAGTATCGTGGGTCTATCGATCTTATCACGATGAAGGCCTATGTGTATGACGATGAGACGCTCGGTGCCAAGTATAAGATCGATGAGATTCCAGCTGACTTGCTTGATCGGGCCAATGAATACCGTACGAAGATGGTCGATGCTGTTGCTGAATTCGATGAACAGGCGATGGATAAGTATTTAAATGGCCAGCTATTGACGGAAGAAGAGATCCGTCGGGCCATTCGTGCTGGTGTGCTTTCGATGAAGATGACTCCTGTCCTCTGTGGAACTGCCTTTAAGAATAAGGGCGTTCAGCAGTTATTGGATGGGGTTGTGGATTTCCTTCCGTCCCCACTTGACGTTGAATCAGTGACCGGGATTGATCCGAATACCGGGCAGGAGGTGAAGCGGCGCCCGTCTGATAGTGAGCCATTCGCAGCCTTAGCGTTCAAGATCATGACAGATCCGTTTGCGGGTCAGCTCACTTTTTTGCGGGTCTATTCGGGCATCTTGAAGACGGGAACGTCCGTCTCGAATGTGACAAAGGGGACGAGGGATCGCGTCGGACGTTTGCTGAAGATGCATGCAAACAAGCGAGAAGACATTGATGTGGCTTATGCGGGTGATATTGTTGCGGCCGTCGGGCTAAAAGGGGCAACGACGGGAGACACGCTGTCGGATGAAAAAAAACCTGTTTTACTTGAGGTGATGAAATTTCCTGAGCCGGTCATTGCAATGGCGATCGAGCCAAAAACCAAGCAAGATCAAGAGAAAATGGGGTTCGCATTGCAGAAGTTAGCGCAGGAAGATCCATCGTTCCGAGTGAAGACGGATGAAGAGACTGCGCAGACCATCATTGCTGGGATGGGGGAGCTGCATCTGGAAATCATCGTTGATCGCATGCTGCGTGAATTCAAGGTGGAGGCCAATGTCGGAAAGCCGGAGGTGGCCTTTCGGGAAACGATTCGCAAGAAGGCTGAAGCTGAGGCGAAGTACATTAAGCAGACCGGTGGTCGTGGCCAGTATGGACATGTTGTGTTGACGGTAGAGCCTGCTGAGTCGGGCAAAGGCTTGGATTTCATCAATAAAACTGTCGGCGGCTCTATTCCAAGAGAGTTCATTCCGGCGATCGAAAAGGGTGTGAAGGAGCGGCTTGATTCCGGCGTCATCGCTGGGTATCCACTTCGCGATGTGAAGGTCACGGTCATCGATGGGTCATTTCACGACGTTGATTCCAATGAAATGGCATTTAAAATCGCCGGCTCAATGGCATTTATCGATGCCTGTAAGCGAGCCGATCCTGTGTTGCTTGAGCCGATTATGAAAGTGGAGGTTGTGGTACCTCAGGACTTTATGGGTGATGTGATCGGTAATTTAAACGGTCGTCGCGGCAAGATTCAAGGCATGAAGACGCGGGCAGCTGCGCAGATCATAGATGCGTCGGTGCCGCTCAGTGAAATGTTCGGGTATGCGACCGATCTTAGGTCTCGAACACAGGGCCGTGCCACCTATAGTATGGAATTTGACCGGTATGATCCGGTGCCCAGGCAAATTTCAGAGGCAATCATTGCCAAGTATCGGGGTGAGTAGTCGAAATGATTCTTCAGTGAGGACGGAAGGGAGCGAGGTATGGCGAAGGCGAAATATGAGCGGCGGAAGCCGCACGTGAATATAGGGACGATTGGGCACGTGGACCACGGCAAGACGACGTTGACCGCGGCGTTGACGA
>JBDTPK010000369.1:0-3827 GCA_039932735.1 Nitrospirota bacterium | reverse complement strand
GGCTCCAGCAGGAATGTGGGCCTGAGTCCCTCGGCAAACCAGCGCTGACGGGACTTATCGGCTCTCAGCAATTGCCGGTAGACTTCGACCCCGATCCCAGCACTCTCATTTTGATGTCCAATCACATCGAGCTGACGTTCCGCTCGTTCATACTCACCGGCGAAACAGAGTACTTCGAACAGAAAGGTGCGGAGATGCGTATCGGTGGGTTGCTTCTTGACATCTTGGGTGAGCGCTTCAATCGCGGCTGAAAGCTGGTTCGCTTCGAGAAGTTCCTTCGCCTTCACGTCAACCTCCACGCCACACCATATTCACGCGGCATCCTACGCAACTCGACTGAGAAAGGCAATGTCATCAAGGCGTTTGTACGTATATCCATGCGATAGACCGTGGAGAAACGCCTAGGCTTCATGGCATGAGTCGAGATACTGTCTGAGTGTGATAATTCTCTCATCATCCGCTTGCATCGCACTGTCACAGGAACTGCTTGATGCGCCCTCTCGAAGACTCGCCTGGTTAGGCAACCAGTCACGCCATGCCTTATCTTGCACGTCGGGAGCCACGATGAACCTCGTGAGGTGTGGCGACGAGCGCCCGAATGACAGCAGCGCGCAGGGCTCGACCTTTGACGGAGCCCGGTTCCAGAGGGCGAAGAGCGTCGGCCATGTCCCCTTCTTCACACCGAGCAACCGTGCGTGCCGATCAAGCCAGAATGGCAAATCATAGGTTTCAGCCGCGTGCCCCTTCAGTAACGGGAATTTACGTCCCCACGTCGCCCCTTCGCCGGATTGTTCACCCGCCGGGTACAGATGGATTGTACGTTCATGCCGGAGACCATCGTGCGGTGGACGATCGGTAGCGGCGCAGATACGACTCCAGAATTCTTTCGTGGTGGTATGAGACAAGTAGTCTTCGAATCCAGCCTCAATTGATACATCGGAGTCGAACTCAACAGGCAGCGATTCCACACGTGCTCGAAAGGTATTCCAGTCAAGATCTCCACGAAGCTGCTGAAGGAGTTGCCCGGTTTTATTCAGGTATGTGCGGCACCGCAGTGGAATCAACCACGGAGTCGGTGGAAGATCACAGCGTTCAAGAAGGAGAAAGGTCAAGAATGGAAAGGATCGCCCCGCTCGATCACGGCTGGCAAAAACTGCCCCACATACGACACGGCCATCCCCTTCCGGTACGAAGAGGAAATTCCAAATGTCTGCTTGGTCCACGAGCGCGGGCCACTCCGATCCTGCCCGCCCTTTGGCATACTGCACGCCACGCTCAAGCCATTCATCGAGTTCGCGCAATTCCGGCCCGGCAGCATGGAGACGAAGAAACTCCGGAGATACAGGGAGCTTGCCGTAGTACCCACAGACTGGCGCGTTCATCCCTGCACCTCAGAGATGTTCGACACAGCGCACTTGTTCAAACACACCCGGTCGGAATGGATTTTTATACCCGCGGGCTCGGATGTCGTACTGCACGCGGACCGGACTTCCATCTGCAGTCGGTAGTTCCCACTGAACTCGATACTGCGTGTCCCCGGCGCCTGGCACAAGGCTCCCTGCCTGAATGAGCCGGAAGAGACCCCACCAATCCTTATATTCTTTGGTCACCCATGCCGTGCCCACTTGAACCTGCAGCACCGCCCCCGTGGCTGGTGTTGGACCGGGCCATTTCATCTCATGCCATTCTTGAGGCTCCATGCGATACCGTAATGCCTGTCCGCCGATGTCCAGGCGAATTTCACTGACGGATCTACTGACTCCGCCTTGAGGAGGATGGGGATACAGTTCAAATACCGCTCCAACCTCAGAACTGCCTTTCGGGAACAGACTCTCGGATAAGAACCGTGCATGCTGAAGGGAACTGAGAAACTCGTTCGAGATCGGGAGGCCCACCCCCAACCATTGTCTGGGCTCCCACCGCTCCGGACCTTCATCGACAAACGGTTTGAGTTCTGCCTGGTAATATTTCCACATCAGACCATTGTCAGGGTGAAAGAGATCCGCGAGCTCAGCGAGCGGCGCGTCGCCACCTCCTGCCCGGAAGGGAAAACGCCCTTCCACGTTCCGCTGGCATGCCTGATATATATCCGCTTCCCATCGCTTTGACGCTTCGGCCTTGGCACGCTCAAGCACCCCGCGCACGGCGATCATCCACGGCTCAACGAGCAGCGGAGAGACGGCTTCAATAGATTCCGGGTCGAGCTTTTGCAGAATGGTATCGGTGTTTTTCATCGCCTGGGACACATCGTTCGGCTCACCTAACACGATGCTCTTCGCCATGGCCTTCGTATCGGCTGGAGGACTCTCTGCCCGCAGGATAGGCCGCAGCGTTTGATGCACCTTCCTCAGTTCTGTCAAGTAGCGGATCAGCGGAGCCTCCTCTTTCGAATCCTTGGCCACGGTGATTAGGTAATGAATGGACTGAAAGCGTCGCGAGACCGACCCTGAGAAGTCGCTCGGATCCCCCAGTCGACGCATGAGTTCTTCTGTGTCTCTGGGTGAAGGAAGAGACTCGGATGGCGGCCCCTCCATTCCCAAACCTTTCTTGACCTTATCGAACAGACCGGTCACGGACTCCTGTAACTGTCCCATCGCTGCCGGCTCGGGATGGGTATTACGATCCACCGCCTCAAAGATACGAAACAATGGGGAATCGGCCTGGGACAGTAGACTGAGCACTTCCTCACTATTCGCGGGGGTGACGGCTTGCCGAATTCGCAACGAGCGAATGAACTCACGCCAAAACCGCACATAGTCTTGAAAATAGAGTTGCTTGATACCTTTATCGAGCTGCGCGAGTTGAACCTCTGGCTCCCCGATGACCCATCCTTCTGCCGCAGTTTCCGCAAGAACTTTTGCAATGCTCGCTTGAAACGGCCCCTTCCATCCCTCGAGCGTATACACCCCTGGAATCGTGTAGTCGCTTACCAAACTCCCCTGTAGACTCCCTTGGAGCACCGACTCCAAGCTGAACGGCTTGACGAGCTCCTGCGCTTCCCGACGGCTCATCGAATAGATGCGCTCCGTGCGAGGAACCTGGCGGAGCTTTTGTTGCACCTCTTGAACCAGGCGCCCATTCAACGCCAGACGACCCCCGGCATCTCGTGCGAGATACTGAGTATAGAGAGCCATCTGTTGCCGTACCGTATCTTGCACATCTTGAGGAACCTCACGCTCATGGACAAGCTGTTTCAACTTGTCCTGCCAATAGTCGTTCAGCCAACGATTCAAATAGGCAGGCTTTAAATGAATTGGATCGCCCAACATTATGTAGGCTTTGAGAAGGGCGTAGTCGTCATCGTACTCGTTGCGTTGTCCGGTTCCTCCCCCGTCCTCAAGAAGCGAAAACTGGCCAAGTTCCCCCTCCATATCGCGCTTCGTCACACTTAAAAACTGTCGTGCAAATTGCCGGAGGTAGAGTTCTTGGACGACCTCATAAATTCGAAAGCCCTGGTAAAAGCCTGCCAACCGAAGGGGCACACCGTCCCGCTGATACGTGAGAATGGCCTCAAACTGCCTGCCCAGCGACCCAATATAGCGAACGTTCTCCTCGAGGTGGCTGTCGTCCAACCCCGCCATCGGCGCATTCAGCGCGGAGGAAAGCGTCTCGTTCACTATCCGCTTATTGCCGATGAACGACACGGCCAATCCGATGACGGCAAGCATCACCAGGAGCACGGACACCACCACGGCCCCGATCCGCAGATAGCCTCGCTGCCGATAGATGGTCGACGAGGGGGACACCAGTTGGCGATCGGGAAAAATGATGTCGGTGAACAGACTCTTCAGGAAATAGCTCTTCGATTCGGTCGGCAGATAGGACGC
>JBDTPK010000368.1:0-3829 GCA_039932735.1 Nitrospirota bacterium | reverse complement strand
CTCTGGGACATTCGACGCTTGGCCGACCACCGCGCTTGGAAATTCATCGACGAGAATCTGGACAAGACCGCGACGCAGGTACGGGTGATCGTCTGCGAGGAGAATATTAATCATCTGTTGTCCGATATAACGGGATACTGACTATGACCGTCGTTCCCGTTTCCGACGTGCCCTGGATGTTGAACGAACCGCCCTGCTGTTGAGCTCGCAGGCGCATCCCCAGCAAACCGAACGATTTCGGCCCGGACTGCTCCACACCACTAATACCTCTGCCGTTATCGCCAACTTGCAAGACCACATGCTCACCGGATTGTTCCAATCTGATATCGACATTGGTGGCGTAAGCATGCCGCGCCACATTGGTCAAGACCTCTTGGAGGATACGGAATAACGTGGTCGATTGCTCAGGGCTCAACGCCAAGTTGCGGGGCCTGATGGTCGTGTCGCAGGCAATCCCGGTTCGATGCTGAAAGTCTTGCGCCTGCCATTCGACCGCAGCCTCCAATCCGAGTTCGTCCAACACGCCGGGCCTCAACGTCGTGGCGATATCACGCACCGATTGAATGGTCGAGTCAAGGAGTTCACGAGCCGAATCCAGCCGTGCAAGCACCGCGGCAGACCGAGGTGATTCGATCAATTCGGTGATCCGCTTGTGAACCCATGTCACATCCAGTTTCACGCCCGTCAACGCCCCTCCCAGCACATCGTGCACTTCCAGCGCGATTCTGGTCCGCTCTTCTTCTCGCACAGATTCTAGGCGAATGGCGAGCGCGGCGAGTTGGTTGCGAGAATTGAGCAGCGCCTCTTCCCCGCGCTTGCGATCGGTGATGTCCATTGAACAGCCGATGATGCCGATGGGCGAGTCTGTGTCGTCCCTCAGCAACGTGAGAGACAGTTGAGCCATACGCAGTGCTCCTGACTTGGTCAGTCTGCGAACCTCGACCTGATGAATTCCATTGGCTTTCACAGGGCCAAGGACCTTTCGCTCTAAGAGCTCTCGGTCTTCCTCCGGGTAGATGAACGAGATATGCTTGCCAAGCGCCTCTTTCTTCGAATATCCAAGCATGTTTTCTGCACCGCTATTCCAGCTCATCACATGGCCGTCCAAATCGATAGAGATGACGGTTTCCTGGATCTGATTAATAATGTCGGCCTGTCTCTGTATCATCTCACTCGCGTGTCTTCGCGCGGTGATGTCGGTCCAGAGACCGACGATTTCCTGTGGGGTTCCATCCAATCCCCATCTCAACACCGCCTCGTCCCTGAACCAGCGGTACTCGCCGCTGCGTGTCTGCCAGCGGTATTCCATCGCCAATGTGCCATCGTGATGCAGCCTGTCAAATCCCTTCAGGGTTTTCTCATGGTCGTGAGGATGCAGTCTGGATGCCCAGAGGGATGAATCATCCAAAAAGAACTGTGGGGCATACCCGGTCAACGCCTCGATATTCTCACTCACCCACAATGCCCCGTAGTCCCCCGAGGGCTTGGCAGAATACATCGCAACAGGTACCGTTTGCAAAATCATTGCTTCGCGGGCCCGACCGGCAAGCACCTCTTTCTCGGCCTGCCTGCGCTTCGATAGGTCGTACAAGATCACCCATCCTCCCCCAAGAGCAAGCACCATGGTTAAGAACGTTCCGCCTACAACGAACGACAACGTGAACGAGGCCGCGCGATCTGCCTGCTTCAACCATCTGGTCAGTAGAGTCTGCTCATGGCCCCGCATCTCACCGAGCACCACTTTGAGCTTGTCCATGGTCTCTTTGCCTTCATGTAGCTCAACTTTCAAGTCATTCGCGTCAAGCTTTCCAGCATCCCGTAAGTCGATCGCATTCTTGAGTTGTGTCAATCTCAGATCAATCAGCGGGCGCAACGCAATAAGGTGCTGCTTCTGGAGCTCATTATCCGACGTCAGAGCAGCAAGGTTGCGCCACACTGCTTCCAAGTCCTGGCCTATCTCACGATATAATTCTATGTACTGCCTCTCATTACCGAGAAGATCACTCCGCTGCGTGGACTCCAAGTCCTCCATCGTGAAAAGCAGGTTCAGGATCGTTTCCTGCACATGATAAGTTTGCGCGACTCGGACTTCACGACCTATGAGGTCGGTTGTGTTCCAATAAGAGATGAGCCCGATTCCAACCAGCAGGAGGATTACGGATACGAAGCCCACCGCAATCTTCTTCTCTAGCGACATGTTCATACTGAACTTAATTGCCTGGTGGATCGGCATATAATATAGCGAACCGAGTCGAGCCCCCCGGATATCAGCACGAGGTCGCCGAAGCAGACCAAGAGCCGCTGCGTGAACGAAACGTAAATCAGACGTTCAAGCATTCCGGCACGTCCCCGTAGCGGGCTGCGGGGAAGGATGCCGACATTCTTCCCAACATGAGCAGCACAACAACGGCCTGGCAGTCATGGTGGTGGACGCATGCACCAGCAGTCTTCGATACGCGTCTTATTGTGGGCCTAGTTCACCGTGGATCCCGGCTGGGAAGGACGGAACATAGTTCATATCCACAACATTCTCCCACACCCCGTCATGAGCGGAGGTGATCCCCCACCCTCGCACGTAGACCATCTTCAGAATGGGCTCGTGATCCCGCGCCAAGCCGGTGACCCGACCGACGACGGTCATATCGGCCCAATGATGATGGGAAGCGGGAAAGGTCTGATGATTCCCGACGACGACCCAATACCATCCGCCTTCGGGATCGTCAGTGCTGGGAGGAAGCTGCGGGCGGTAATCCTCATCGAGCGGGCGATTCTTCACGTGCAACCAAAGATCTCCATCCCGCGTTTCCTCCTTCACAATCACAGCGCCCATCACGACCAGCCGGCCTTGATAGGTCTGGGGCGCCTCAGCCAGCGACGACAAGGTGACGTTCGGAGCCGCCTCGCGCAGATATTGTCTCGGCACTGGGCTGCATCCAACAGCCAGACACAGAGCCAAGAAGCAGAGGGTTCGATTCAACCATATCCTACACATGTGACTCCTATGTTCAACCCACTATGAGGTGATACGACGACGCATTGTGGCACAGTTTGATGATGTGCCGATCGGAGTGACATAATGCCATAAGTTGGAGGTTTCATCCGGCAAGTCGAAGTTCATGATGCCTCTGTCAAAAAGTGGAGCTGCTCGACGAGTCAGCATCTACGGCCCAAGCTGGGTGAGCTCGTTGCGCTGCGGAGTGCTGGAGACCTGTATCAACCCGTCGAGCGTGTGCTCTAACTCGTCGATCAAAACGCCAGCCCGGAGACCGGCAGCGTGGAGACGAACAAGGCCGTCACGACGATTGAGTTGTTGGCCGTGTACGCAATCAGAATGGCGCAAAATCTATCCCCTGTGGAACCACTGGAGGCACCTCGATTTTGGAATGTTGTGAGAGACTGGAGGGCGTCGGACGTTCCCCCAGCGTGACCGTGAGGGTGCGCCTCTCGCCATTTCGAAACACGGTAATCTCAATAGACTGGTTGGCCTTCAGGGGCCGAAGAACCGCGGCATATTGTTCGCTCCGTTTCACATCCTGTCCATCGACCGTGACGAGGATATCGCCCCCCAGGATCCATGGCTCTCCCTCGATAGTCACATCCAGGTTGCCGGCACGGAGCCCGATCGTCTGGGCTGGACTCCCATCTTCCACATCGATGATGAGTAACCCACTCACAAGGGGCAGCGCAATCAAATCCCGTACTTCGTCGGTCACAAATTTCCCTTTGATGCCCAGCCAGGGTCGGATCACGCGGCCATTCGCCCGCAGTTCAGTGACGATGGATTTGACGGTATTGATCGGAATGGCGAATCCGATGTTCTGCGCTCCCA
>JBDTPK010000367.1:0-3855 GCA_039932735.1 Nitrospirota bacterium | reverse complement strand
GCCAGGACGCTGAGCAAGCTGGCGATCTCGCTCGGCATCCGCGATAGATTTGTCGGTCTCATGACGGCCGTGTTGCTCAAAGACTTAGTCACGGCGCGAGAATCCTCCGGCGAGATCTGGGTCGAAGGGTTTGTCACGGTTGGAACGTCGAATGCTGTGCGGGCCGGGGAACCGGTGATGCTGAGCCAGCGCAACAACGGCGGCACTGATCCCGGCACGATCAATCTGATCCTCGTCACCAATGCCCGCTTGTCCGCCGCTGCCATGGTCGGGATGGTGCAGGTTGCGACCGAAGCCAAGACGGCTGCCCTGTTGCATGCAAAAGTAAAAAGTTGGACCGGACATTCGAGTGCGACGGGAACAGGAACCGATGCAGTGGTGGTTGTGAGTGGAGTGGGGCCTCCTCAGCGGTATAGTGGCACCCATACGATTCTCGGTGAACTCGTTGGTCGGGTGATTACCCAGGCAGTCGCGGAAGGACTCGACCGGTATGTGCGGTGGCATGCCAGTCATACACCGGGCAGGCGTGTGAAGAAATCATGACGAATTCCAATCCACCAGCCAACGCTGTGGCCATTCTTGGCACCGGCTCCGATGTAGGGAAGAGCCTCCTCGTTGCCGGGATCTGCCGACTCTTGTCTCGAAAGGGTGTACGAGTTGCGCCATTTAAGGCGCAGAATATGGCGCTGAATTCTTTCGTAACGCTCGATGGAGGGGAGATCGGCCGAGCACAGGCATTGCAAGCTCAGGCTTGCGGAATCGAGCCGACGGTGGAGATGAATCCGATTCTACTAAAGCCGGAGTCGGATTCACGATCCCAGGTCGTCGTGAAAGGCAAGGTCTATGAGGCATTGGATGCGCTCACATATTTTGAGCGGAAAGAGACGCTCTTCAATATTGTTCGAGAATGTTATGCGCGATTGGCCTGCGAGTATGAATGTGTGGTGATCGAAGGGGCGGGGAGTGCTGCGGAGATCAATCTTCGTGATCGAGACATCGTGAACTGGCCTGTAGTCGAGTTGGCCGATGCATCAGTCGTCTTGGTGGCGGATATCGATCGGGGCGGGGTCTTCGCGCAGATCATCGGGACACTCGATTTGTTAGCCCCTCACGAGCGTCGGCGTGTGCACGGCGTGATCGTGAATAAGTTCCGCGGAGATCGTCGTCTGTTTGAAGATGGTGTTCGCATACTGGAGGCCCGCACAGGGTTGCCAGTCTTGGGAGTCGTCCCCTATCTGCGAGATCTTCGCCTGGACCAAGAGGATAGCCTGGATTTTGCCCGTTCACGGTCGGTTCAGTTCATGCCCGATCTTACGAACGTGGCTGTGGTGTTACTGCCGCGCATGAGCAACTTTACCGACTTCAATGCGCTGGCTGCTGAAAAGGATGTGGCGCTTCGGTTTGCCGCTTCACCGGAGGATCTCAGTGGAGCCGATGTGGTGATTGTTCCTGGAACCAAGAATACACTTGAAGACCTCGACTATCTTGTGACTTCTGGATTCCTGGTTGCCGTGGCATCACATGTTCAATCGGGAGGTGAACTCCTTGGAATCTGCGGCGGGTACCAGATGCTGGGGCTGGAGATCGCCGATCCCAAAGGCTTGGAGCGTGGAGGGACGTCAAGAGGGTTAGGGTTTCTCGATGTGCGGACGGAGCTCGATGCGCCAAAGATCTGCCGGCAAGTTCGCGCCACGTCGCTGCTTCGTGGCATAGAACCGCACTCGCCGGTTCGTGGCTATGAAATCCACATGGGGCGCACCAATCGTGGAGCCGTCACCGCCTGTTTCCAGATCGAAGCCTCTGAAATATTCAAAGGTCCCACGATGGGTGACGAAGGTGCAGCAAGTGAGAACGGTCGTGTCTGGGGCACCAGCATCCATGGTCTGTTCGATCAGGCTGGATTCCGAAGAGGTTGGTTGAACCGTGCACGTAGCAGGAAAGGACTCCCGCCGATTTCACTCTCGGAGTCTAAACTCGTCGCGGCACAACTGTGTACTGAGCTGGATCGCTGGACCGACCACATAAAACAATATGTGAGTATGGATGCAATCTATCGGGTATGTGAAGGTCGATGAAGAAGGGAGCGCTGCTGCGCATCACGAAGGTCTATAACAGAATGGGTGACCAAGGGACCCCACGACCGGTTCAGGGCCAGTAGGTCTGGAAGGACAGTGTATGAGTGGAGACTTTGGGGCGTGGACAAACTGAACTCGTCGATTGGGGCAGTCAGAGCGTTTTTAGCGGAATTGGCCTGGATTCATCCATCTGCCGATCGATTGGAAGAGGAACTGCGCTCTGGCTAGGGTGACTATTCTGCCAGAAAGTTCTCGTTTTGGTCTGAATGCTTTTCAGGAGAGCTTTCGCAAGCGGAAAAGTGATTCGGAGTTTTTGTGGAATGGGACCCGACCGGCATGTACGCCATGACGGTCGAGCCTATTGCTTCGTCATACCGAAGGCTTAGTTTCTAGGCCGCTTTCATTTGATTGCTGCCTTGCAGAGTTTTTTGAAGCCGATTGATCGCTCCCGCCAGCTGACCAATTTCATCGCGCCGATCAATGTCCGCAGGGGTGCTCAAATCTCCCTTAACGATACGATCCGTTACTTCCAGTATAACCTTTTTTGATCGAATCCACCGATGCGGGTTTCGAGCAGATCGTCAAGGACGGCTATGGTGACGTCATATATCGCATAATTGGACTCAAGCGTTTTCAATCCGTTCGCACTCATGGTCTTCAGATCGATTTTTGCGAAGTCACTTGGTCCCGCGTCCAAGACCTGGCGTCGGATCATATCGTCGAAGGCCTTCACCGCCTCGATATGGGTACGGAGAGGAAGGGAGAGCGTGCTGCGCAAAGAAGGATTCTGATTAATGGATGTCTGAAGTCCGGTATTTGCCCTCTCCATTGTCGGCTCGATCCTAGCCAAGAGGAAGGATATAAGCTGTTGTGCCTATCGGGCTAACTCCGAGCCATACAATATCTTGTAGGTGGTCGGGCCATAGACGGTGGCCAAGCCCAGAAGAGTTTGGAAGGCCGCCATCGGGGTGCGGCGGCGGTTGAAGCGGAAGGTGCACTCGTTGAGGTAGGCCTGCAGGTGTTGCGTGCCGACGCCGTGATGGGTGCCCCGCAACCAGGTCTGGCGGTTTCCGAAGACCCGATGGACACGAGGGAGGATCTTCGCGGCCCGCTCTGGGGTACCTGGGGTTGTCGCGTGGTGACGGTAGCCCATGCGTTGCAACGGGAGGTAGCCTCCCCACCCCTCGGTCAGGACGACTGCTCCGCACTCGACATTCGCCGCAACGAAGCCCGTGAGGGAGGCCGCGGAGGCGTCGAGACCCACATGGAGCCGGACTCTGCCCGACCCCTTCCCCCGCACCTCGACCGCGCCCGCCCCCAGCGCGTTGTCCAGGAGTGGTCGGCCTCCTTTGAGGCCCACGTCAGGTCCGCCGAGGTCGACCTCGTCCACCTCAACCTTCTCCTTCAAGGCATCGCGCTCGGGCCGTCCCATCGCCCGCCGCCGCTTGTGGCGCCTGGCCCAGGCCGTCTCGTACGAGGTACGCCCCAGCTGCCGTTGAAGCTGGAGCGCCGACAGACCTGGCGTGTGCGTGGTGACCACGTACGCCGCCTCGAACCAGCGCGTGAGCGGCATGCGGGTCCGGTGCCGCACCGTCCCTGCCGTCACCGAGGGCTGAGAGCCGCAGGACGTACCCTGCCAGAGCTGTCGCCGAGTCAGCTCAAACGCCTTAGTCTGCCGACACCGCCCACAGACGTACCCCTCCGGCCATCGACACGCCGCGAGGTAGGCCAGGCAGGCTGCCTCATCTCCGAAACGCTCTTGGAAGGCCTTCAAAGACCT
>JBDTPK010000366.1:0-3860 GCA_039932735.1 Nitrospirota bacterium | reverse complement strand
GTCGAGCCTCCCCTTTAGGTGAAGGACCGCTTTGGTATGGATCTGACACACGCGAGACTCCGTGACTTTGAGAATTCTACCAATTTCCTTCATCGTCAACTCTTCAAAGTAATACATCGTGAGTACAAGCCGTTCCTTCTCCGACAATTGCTGGATGGCATCGGCCACCCGCTCACGCTCCCGATCGTTGAGGATAATCTCAAGGGGATCTGGATGCTGCGTGTCGGCAAGCACATCGAGAATTTTTAATCCGTCGGGCTCATGGACGTTGATGTCATCCAAGCTGACCAGGACGGCCCCTTGAGACCGCACGAGGAAGTCATCCAATTCGGCTGGAGACAGCTTCATTTCTGCTGCGATTTCCTGATCTGTTGGAGGGCGACCGAGTCTGTTCAATAGATGGGTACGCGTGCGTTGCAACAACGTCACGCGCTCGTGAACAGACCGAGGAATCCAATCCATGGAACGAATTTCGTCCAACATGGCACCCCGAATACGAAACTCCGCATAGGTTTTGAACTTCGCTTCCCGACCGGGGTCGTACTTATCCATCGCATCCATCAATCCAATGATGCCGACCGACACGAGGTCCTCTGCATCCATATAGGCAGGGAGACGGTAGGCCAGACGATAGGCCATCGCCTTCACAATATGCGCGAATTCTTTGATAATCAGTTCCCGATGAGAGTCGGACCCGGGACCTATCTGCCGGCTTTGCTGCGTCGCTATATTGTTCATAGTTAGTACGCCTTATACTCCGTATCGAAATGATGTCCGGCTCGCCCGCATGATTCACGGCGGTTCGTCGCGAAATCTCCTTGACCCAAGGCGAAGGACGAGTGGCAACAGGTGAGAGGGAGGGCTTTCCTTCTGGTCACTCCCCTAGCCTCCCCGTGCCTCGCGCCTGACAATTGCCTCTTGCACCTGACGTGTTCTTAACAAGTGCACGCTAGGACCTAGGACATGGGGATCAATTGCTGCCACAGAAACTGTACGGTACTTTTCGGCAGTTGAGGATTGGGCCACGCAGCGACATTCTTCGCCAACTGGCCAAAGGCTCGGCTGGCGGGGGAACAGGGGAAGCGCTCCGTCACTGCCTTCTGCTCGACTACAGCCATAGGCAGATAATCGTCGAGGGGAATGAATCCCACGTATTCAAGGCTGATGTGCAAAAACCGCTCTGCGGCTATATCAAGTTTGCGGAATGTCTGAGTCGCTTCACGCTGACTTTTCACCATGTTGACCAATACTTTAAATCGGCGTTCACGATGCTGCCGGCATAACACCTTCATCAGCGCGTATGCGTCAGTCAATGATGTCGGCTCCGGTGAGATGACGACGATGGTCTCCTGGGCTGCCGAAGCGAAATAGGTGACATTGGGAGATACACCGGCTCCAGTATCGATCAGCAGCACTTCCACTGTGTCGGCAACATGCTCCAACTCAGTCTGTAAGATTAGCTGCTGTGAGTCGGTCAAGGAGGTGAGTTGAGGCAGGCCAGAGCCTGCCGGCAACACATGGATTCCAGCGGGACCTTGGATGATGATGTCGGACAGATGGCGTGCCCCGCACAGCACATCCTCCAATGTATACCGAGGCACCAATCCCAATAATACATCGATATTGCCCAGTCCCAGGTCTGCATCCAGTACCAGCACTCGTTTCCCGGCTCGCGCCAATTCCACTGCCAGGTTGGCGACGACATTCGTTTTCCCCACCCCGCCCTTACCGCTCGTCACAGCAATTACACGGGTGCATGGGCTCTCTTGAGACATGGTCGGCATCGCCGTCTCCACTTCGTTGGGCCTGTTCTTCATGCGGAACCTCCTACTACGCTTGTTGTGGCGTCGTTCCGCCCATGGACTCGACCGGGTCGCGTTCAGTGGATGACGAGAGGCCTGATGGTGTGAACTGGGCTGAGCCCCTGTCTAGCAACAGTTCTGCCAACCGTGCCGGGTCTGCCAACTCCATATCTTCCGGTACCCGTTGGCCATTGCTCCAATAGGACAGAGGCAATGAAGTCTGGTACGCCAGTTCGAAGAGATTGCCGTATTCCTCCGTCTCGTCCAGCTTGGTAAAGAGCAGATGAGAAGGAGCACAGGAGTCGTGCCGTGCCACAGAACGCCGGAGATCCTGCATCCGAGTGGTGGCTGACAAGACCAGATGCGTCTCGATCGATCCGTATGAGTGTTTGAGGCTGCCAAGGTTCAGGAGCTGCGCCGTCTCATGGGGACCCAACCCAGGCGTATCGATCATGATCAGGTTTGCCCGGCGATGACGGCGTATGCCTTCGAGCACATCGGCCGTGGTCTGAGCAGTCTCGAGAGGAATTTCCAGAACCTTCGCATACATGCGAAGGTGTTCGACGGCTGCCAAGCGACACGTATCAAGCGTGATCAGGGCGACCGATCTGTTTTCTTGAAGCCGGTAGTGGGCCGCAAGTTTCACGATGGCCGTCGTCTTACCTACCCCGCTCGGTCCGACAAACATCGCGACCTTATAATCGTTCGAGGCATCCAGCAAGGGTCCGCTGACTCGGATCTCTTCCAGACAGAGACGGTGCAGTGCATCCTGAATCTCGCGATCCGATCGAAGAGAATCCGTTGAGAGCCGTCGACGAAGCACGAGGCAGAGACGTTCCGCAGTTGAGGGCCGCAACCCCTGTGCAACCAGAAGACGGCAGGCTCGCGCCAGCGGAGCAGGGAAGCTCGATCCTGCCGTCTGCGATTCATCAGGCAACGAGGATGCGCGCACCTGCTGCAGATCGAGCAATTCGTCCTTGAGGTGGTGAAAACGCTCCTGTGAGGTCGATGGCGATCTTGACTTCGTGGCCGCCGACGGAGTCCGGACATTCGTTTCTTTGGATCCCGATTGCGTATTGGAATACAGCAACGCGCTCAACGTGTCTTCAAACACAGGAGAGAGCTCTCGCTGGCTTTCGACAGCGAGGAGATCGTCCGGTGTGACCTGAGAAGGTGCATGCCGATCGGGAACTGTTTGGTCGGCACTCGAATCGGTCGCAGCTGTCACCTCTAAAAGCGATCGTCCGAAAAGCGAGAATGGCAAGCTTCCTCGCCGCACCCGCTTCGTGGAGAGGATAAGGGCATTCGGTCCCAACTCTTTCTTGATCGCGCGGATGGCGTCATGCATGGTGTCGGCATGAAAGACTTTCATCTTCATCATTCACCTCTCGGTAGAAGAGTTTCTCCGTCCAGCCTGATGGTATCCAGCGGCTGGAGCCTGACCATCGAATCGAGTTCGTTGAATCCCACCACCGGCACGGCATGAAGTATCCGATCGGTCAAGCGGCGGATATGTCGCCGGAGCGCCGGTGAGCAGAGCAGGACTGGCTGATGACCACGCGCAGCGGCACGTTCCACCGTTTGTTTCAGCGCCGCCAACAATGTATGGGAGAGACCGGGATCCAGGTTCAGCATGCCTCCTTGAGGAACCGCAGCCGCCTGTTCGCTCAAGGATCGATCGAGCGCCGGATCGAGCGTGATCACTGGCAACGTGCCGTCCGGAGCCTGGTACTGACGCGTTATCGTCCGTCCCAACGCCTGGCGTGCCGTTTCCGTAAGCAGCTCAGGATCTTTGATGGCGCCCCCGTGATCAGCCAGAGCTTCGATGATCGATCGAAGATCGCGGATCGGAATGCCTTCACGCAGCAAGTTGCCAAGGACGCGGACAACCGTTCCAAGCGGCAGCAAGGCAGGAATCAACTCCTCAACCAATTTGGGATGCACTTTCGCCAGCTCGTCCAGCAGCGATTGCACCTCCTGCCGACCCAATAATTCATGCCCATGTCGTTTGATGATTTCAGACAAATGCGTGGCAATGGCCGAACTGGCATCCACGAC
>JBDTPK010000365.1:0-3861 GCA_039932735.1 Nitrospirota bacterium | reverse complement strand
CTAGGCTGTGAAGCGGCTCCATCTCCCGCTCGTGTTGCAGAACGTGCGCAGATCATTTTCACGGTCGTATCCGATGACACGGCGATGCGCCAGATCTTTTCCACAACCGGCACGGAAAGTCTACTCCGCCATGCCAAGGACCGGCTCTTTGTGAACTGCGCCACCCTCTCCCCGACTGTGCATGTCGAAGTTGAGACACTGGTGACGCAACATGGTGGTCGGAACCTCGAAGCCTGCATGGCGAGCAGCATTACGCAGGCGCGCCAAGGCACGCTCTACCTCATGTGCGGCGGAAGTCCGGATGTGTTCGAATCGGCGAAGCCGCTCTTGGAGAAATTGAGCGCCCACCTCCGCTATATCGGATCGGCAGGAGAAGCGGCGAAGGTCAAAGCCCTCGTCAACATGGTGATGAACTGCAATACGGCGGCACTGGCAGAAGCGCTTGGGCTTGGAGCAGCACTCGGCCTCGATCTGGCGATGGTGCGAGAGATCTTCGCCCAAACGGGAGCCGCATCGCGCGTGCTAGAGACCGACGGCGAGGATATGCAAAATCGCGCCCATGACTGCTACTTCTCAGCTGCCCATGCAGCCAAAGACTCAGGCATCGCCCTCGCGTTAGCAAAGACCGCCGAGATCACCGTCCCGTTAGCTCAAGCCACCTACGATCAATACCAGCGACTGGTCATACTCGGGAAAGGCGAGCTAGATAAGTCCGCGGTCTCTGATCTCACGTTTAAAAACCGTGAACGGTAAGACGTGAAAGATGAAATGAAACATACAGGACTGCCGAGTGCACTTCCTCCGAAACCTGTTACCTTTCACGTTTAACGTTTCACCCTCACGAATTGCCGAGCTGAGATGGGGTCATCGTTTCTCAAAGGGGAGCTCTGACCGTTGACTGGCTGGAAAGTAGGCCCACTGCTTTTGTTCGTCCTCATCGAAGCTGCCGAGAAAGGTCACATAGCGATCCAGGGTGCGAAATTCAGAGAGCGTGGCCGTACAGTGCGGCACATCGATCACACGGGCATCGAATTGACCCACCACGTAGAGCATGCCCGCTCCAGCCTGATAGAGATTCCGTCGGCTCGCATACCCCGTATTGGGGAACAGATCAACCTCGAGAGAGCAGCCCTCAGGCCCTTTGAACGTGAGATGAAGATCGTGCCGGGAGAGGAACGGATTGGTGGCGGTTCTGGTAATCGTCAGGCGTACCTGATCTGCCGCGAACTCGACAACGGCCGGCACCGGCACATCGCTGTTGCAGGCCGTCAGGAACAGGAGCAGACCAGCCAAGTACCTTGCCACATACGCCCCAATCACTTGGGCGCTAGAACTTTCGGCGCGGCGTCAATTGCATCCAGCCCTGCTTGAGCACAGGCATCGTCGAGATGCGCACCAGGCGCACCGCCAACGCCAATCCCTCCGACGATCTCGCCACCGATCTCGATCGGGAGCCCCCCTCCCAGCATTAGTACCTGATCGTTGATCTCACGAAGCGCTCCTAAGGCAGGCACTTTGTTAATCAGCTCAGCCAGCTCGGTGGTCGGGCGGCGAAAGCTGGCTGCCGTATAGGCCTTCTTCCTGCTGCTATCAACCGTATGGGACCCGGCCCCATCGGCCCGGACCAACGCGCGAAGCACCCCGGCTCGATCCACGACCGACACGCTCACCTTGTAGCCGTCTATCTTGCACGCATCCAGCGATGCCTGCACCGCCTTGCTCGCCAGCGAGAGCGGCAACACCGACTCTTTCGTCAGGTCATCAGAAGCCGGAACCGTATACGGCATCAGCATCACGAACGCCATTACAATCATGAACCGATATGCCGTAGGCACAACGCGCCGCTTATGTCGGTAAATAGATGCCATCGGTGTGTCTCCTGGTTCTCCATGAAGATGTACGGCAACAAGCGTACGAAGGCGGAAGAGGGCCTGTCAAGATGGCGACGTTAAGAGGTTGCGGGAGAACGATGTTGGCACGCGAGAACTTTGATAGTTCGGATAGATAGCGCAGTGGGGAAATACCAGGCAGGATGCGCGAAAAGTCCGTCCAGCAAGGCCGCAGGCGAATCGAAACCGGAGGCGTAGCATTTCTCACCCGCCCACCCCACGCTGCCAAGACAGCTTGTTCTCCAAGTGAGGTACGTTGAGGACTTCGATGAGCCGAGAACGAAGCTGGCGAGCTTTTTGAGCATCCTGCAAGATCGGAGTTCAGGAGGTGGAGAATCCGGGGGGGCTCAGCTCCAGACGACGTGCTCTTGATTGAGGAGGTAATCGATGACTTCAATGCTATTACGCATCTGGATCTGGGCTTTTTCGGACATGGGGAGGACAGCACCGACCAGCTTGCCTGATTCAACGTCGTCGAGCGATGGGATCCCATTAGGTCCACGCTTTTCCAACTCCTGTCGGTAACTTGCCACGGCTTCCTCCTGTTGCTCTGACCAGTAGATCAGCAATTACTACGCCAGAGACTCATATCTACTTCTTCCTCACCAACCACATAATAGATAGCATAGCACATGGAAATCTATGTCTTGATGGAAAGGCCTATCGTATTGATTGAAAGCTATTTTCCAGTCGATCGGCGTACAGCGGTTGAGACGGGTGCAAGGGCGCCGAGATATGGAAAATGACCGATCTTGAGAAGTGGCGTATCGGGGCGCAGGCGAAAATCGTCATGCGCTGGGTCGACAAAGTGCGGGTCCTCAATAATATCTGACTGGCCCTTGAGTTCCAGAGCCGGTTGGTTGGGATTTCCCACGCGCAGATAGTCACCATCTGTATTGTAGAATGCATTGAAAGACGTGGTGGCCCGGCTAGATGGGGCGATCACAAAACCCACTCGATTCAACCCGATCACGTTCCCGGTCACGTCACTCTGTGATTGCCCGAGGAACGACGCGCCACCACCATTTTTCACCAAGGTATTGCTCACGATCACAGCATGGGCACGGTCGCTGACCACGACGGCCTCAAAAAGATTCCTGGTAATCACGTTTCGCTCCAACCGCACATGCGATTTACCGGCAATCGAGACGCCATAATCGTTATCATGAATCACATTCCCGATGAGGACGGCTTCTGAGTCGGCAAACAGTGCACCGGTGGTCTCGCTCCCGCCGATGTTACAATCCTCAATCCGTACATCATGGACTTGCTGGCTGAACAACATGCCGTTGATCTTCAGGCGGCGAAGGATAATTCCTTGCCCATTGAAGAGGCCGACCGCATGCCCCCCTTGATCATTGATAGTCATATCGCTGATTTCAATGTCCGTCGCCCCATAGGGCCACTTGCCCACATGGAGAGCGCCCACCACAATATCACGCCCCAGAATCGTCACCTGGTCCACTCCAGCCCCGACGAGCTTGATCTTTTCTTTGCTATGAATGGTCACAGCCTGAGGGTAGTGGCCCGCCTTGACGAAAACGGTGTCGCCCTTCTTGGCAGCATCGACCGCTTCTTGAAGAGACACGAAATCGCCTGTTCCGTCCAGGGCAACCACAAGGGTCCGAGGACCAAGTAGCGGCCCCTCATCAGCCCATGCCAGGCTGAAGCCCCAGAACCCAAGCACCGCAATGAGACCGAGTAGGATGCTGAAAAAGTTCGCCAGCTTCGTTCTCGCATCGCTCAGAAGCTCAACGTACCGAAGCGTACGCCTCACTTCTTCGCTCGCTGCGGCCTTGCTGAGCAGCCTTTTTGAGCATCCCACTGGGTATTCTTCTCTCGTCCTAAGGAAGTGCCAGCCATCGAAGTTCGACCGTAAAAATGATTTTTCCACAGTCCCCTGAGGCCACAGGCTGATTCATGTAGGAACTCATACAAGCCTACATCGTGAGAAGTCAATCGAGCTTATTGT